>JALWEA010000250.1 GCA_027039465.1 Calditrichia bacterium
CCGATATGGGTGTACTCCTTTGAAAGTTTAATATCTTCCCATTTTTGTAAATATGCGTTGTAATGTTTTAATAATACCGAACTGCCGACAAAAACGCCGCCGAAACCATCGGAGATCATTTTATAATGTAAATGGGATGCTAATTTTTCGGGATGAAAATCCAAAGGTATTTTTTCAATTTTATTTTGTACCCAATGAACAAGAAATCGTGTGGTTAAAAAATAAAAATCTTTGATGTCGGAAGTATTATTTGATGGTCCCGTACAAAACCCGTAAAAATTTTCTTTACGAATTTCCGGAGGCAACGGAATACGCTTTAATGTTTCATTATTTAATTTAAATAATCCGGTTCGATCGAGAATGTAAAATTCGTTTCCGCTTATCAGGATGTTTTGCACCTGTTTAGCCGGAGAATTTTTTTTGTTAAACAATAGAAACTTTTTATTCTGCCAAAGTAATAGGTTGTTATTGGATAGCAGCAGTAGAACAATCGGTTGATTATTTTTGTAAATAACCCTGATTATTAGCGGTTTAGTGCTGCCAAATCCGTACGAATCGGGAAGCGGAATAAATTTCCAATGATCATCTTGGTAATAGTAAATACCGTTGAATGCATTGAAATCTGCTCCCCAAATAATCCCCTTTTGATCGACGAAAACACAACCGAATGTGCCATGGATAGCATTATTTTCTGTGTGCGGAGTTAATTGTTTCCATTGAAAACCGTCATACGAAATTAGGAATCCGCCCCGGGTAACAAACAACATGCGTCCCAAGGAATCTTGGGCCAAATCATAAATTTCCGGAGATGGCAGTCCGTCATAAACCGAGTAATGACGTGCATAATATTCCTGCGCCCTATTTATGGAAAATAAGATCAGAAGAAATAATGTCAGATGAATGGTTCGTTTCATAAATAATTTTCCGTGTCGCACAACAAAAATTTGAGAAGCATCTCTGTTGTGCATTGCCACCGAACCAGAACGGTGGTTGTGGTATCAATTGTTTGAATTCTGTTACAGTATGATTTATTCTCGGAATGAATTTCCAAAAATTAAATGGAGACTTTATCTTAAATGGTTCAAAAAATTAATCTCGGAAGTTTGAAAGTCCGGGATCAATTTTTTTGGTTGCGCGTTATTTATGACCTAAATTTGGCACTAAACCAAATGAAACAAGGAGTAAAATGAAGATTCCCGAATTGTTAGTTCCTGCCGGGACATTCGAGAAAATGCAATATGCCTTTGCCTACGGTGCGGACGCCGTTTATGCCGGGATTCCGCGTTTTTCATTACGCGCCAGGGAAAACGACTTTACTTTGGAGAAAGTGGTTAAGGCCATGGAATATGCCCGGCAAAACGGTAAAAAATTGTATTTAACCATGAATATCTTCCCACATAACAACAAAATAGAATCCTTTACGCAAATGTTAGACAAGGTCGCGGCATTGCATCCGGACGGTCTGATCATGGCTGATCCCGGCATGATTCTGGTGGCGCGAGAGCGGCATCCGGATTTGCCGATTCATCTTTCCACGCAAGCCAATACAATCAACTGGCAATCGGCGCGGTTTTGGCACAAGATGGGCATTAAGAGGATTATTTTAAGTCGTGAACTGCGCCTGGATGAGATCGAAGAAATCCGCCAACATGTGCCTGAGATCGAATTGGAAACCTTTATTCACGGCGCCATTTGCATTGCCTATTCCGGACGCTGCCTGCTTTCCAACTATTTTACGCATCGCGATGCCAATCAGGGGACTTGTTCCAATGCTTGCCGCTGGGAATACAAATTATATTCACAACCTGCCGAGTTGGAAGAAGAACGGGATGTGTTGTTGCCGGTAAAGGAGCAGTTCTTTTTGGAAGAATACGAACGGCCGGGACAACTGATGCCTATCGACGAGGATGAACACGGCACGTACATTATGAATGCCAAAGATCTTTCGACGATTCACATCCTTGATAAAATAGTACAGTCGGGTTTGGATAGTGTTAAAGTGGAAGGTCGCACCAAATCGGTGTATTACGTGAGTGTGGTTACAAGGGCCTATCGAAAGGCGTTGGATTTAATTGCGCAAGGAAAACCGGTGCCGCAAGAATTGAGCAACGAAGTATTTGCCGTGGCTAACCGGGGCTACGTCACCGGATTTTTGGAACGCAATCCGTTGAATAAAGGGCAGAATTACGAAAGCGGGCATTCGGCCAATCAAAGTCGGCTGTTTTGCGGTATCGTAAAAAATTGGGATGCGCAGCAGGGGATGGCGACCGTTGCGGTGCGCAATCGTTTTGAAGCCGGAGACACATTGGAACTGATTTCACCGGACAAAACCGTAGCTTTTACCGTTCCTCCTTTTACCGATCAAAAAGGCTCGTATTTAACCGTAGCGCACGGCGGCGGCAAGGACATTCTTTTGCCGTTGCCCGAGACTCCGCAACCCTTTGCCCTGTTGCGTAAAGTTGTTAATAAAAAAGAATCGATTAAAATTTAAGAAAAACTGAGCGATTAAATCGTAATTATGATAGTGACATAATTGCCCTTGGAACCCACCCCCCTTCCCCCTCCCTGCGATCTCCGCAGGGAGGGGGAGTCAGAGAGGGTGGGTCAAAAAGAATTTATTTTTACAACAAATTTCGGAGTTAATGATATAAATTATAAAACTTCTAACATAAGCGGTATTGTATTGAAACAATGATTTGGAATTCCGGGCTCTTTTAAAAACGGAAGGATTTTTATGAAGAAATTATTCTATTACGAAGCGCTAACCGATGCGGAGCTAATGGCTATGGACAAAGAATCGGCCATGGTGATTTTGCCGATTAGTCTGTTGGAAGCACACGGCCCGCACTTGCCTTTGGGCACGGATTTTCTAATGGCCGGAAAACTAGCCGAGGCTTTGGCGCAAAGAATACAGCAGGAAGATAAAATCGCAAAGCAAGTGATCATTTTGCCCACGGTACCTTTGGGCGCCGGAGGCATTTTGCGCATGGGTACTTTAAATCATGCGCAAACGTTGGTTGAGCAGACTATTGCCGAATTCGGAGAACGTTTGGCCGACCATGGTTTTGAAAAAGGCGTGATTATCAGCGGACATGCCGGTAAGGGACATTTAAATGCCATGGCCGAAGCGGCGGATGTTTTGCGCGAAACGGGAATTTTTAACTTTTTACCGTTAACCAGCGTTCTGTTTAAACCGCAGGGAATGGAAAAAATAAAAGCAGCACTGGAAAAGCAATTCAAAGAAAAAGGACAGGAGGCCCTTCCTTTGTATGACGGCCATGCCGGATGCTGGGAAACTTCGTTGGCTTTGTTGTTCTTTCCCGAGTTGGTACATGAAACTTACAAGGATTTGCCGCATTCGGAAAGTGCCGAAGAAAATGGTTATTGCGGCGATCCTTCGTTTGCCAACGTGGAATTGGGCCGGAAGCTAAGAGATTTTTTACTTAACATTGCCATGGAAGTTATGACTGAACATTTTGGTAAGGCATGGGAAAGAAAGGCTCGGTAAAAGAAACTTTGCAATCGCGCAGGAAATTACTAAATTAATGTTTTAATTTTTCGGAGAAAGCAAAATGCAAGAAAAAATAAAATATTGCGAGAACATGCTGCCCAAAGTTTCACGCACCTTTGCACCGACGATTCGCCGCTTGCCCAACGGTTTGCGTTTGCAGGTAACGGTGGCCTATTTATTGTGTCGTATTGCGGATACGGTGGAAGATAGTCCCGATTTGGTCCTGGAAGATAAAAAACAGTTGTTGGAATTGTACGCGCAAATCTTTAAGGGTTCGGACAAAGAAAAAACGCTTAATACATTTATGCAACAACTCAAAGCGCTACCCGAGAATACGGATGATGAAAAATTAGCGCATCATTTGCCGATTGTTTTGGATGTCTATTTTAC
>JALWEA010000251.1 GCA_027039465.1 Calditrichia bacterium
CGTGTTTACTATGTGCCGATAGCGACCGGTCTCCCGTTCAACAATGTCAGCATCGATACGGCCGGTATTCGCAGCCGACTTTTGGAATTACAAAAGCCCGTAGCTGTGAGCGTGACGCTTGAAAACCATTCGTCGGGCGACAAGCAGGTTACGATCAGTCTTTTTGACAGCTCCAGACGTCTGGCCATGCAATTGACCACCGTACCGGGCAAAAACAAGCGTCAGGTTACATTACATTTTTCCCCGAATCATGCCGGTTTCTTTCCTTTAAAATTGGAAATCGATGATGACGATTTACTGATTGACAACACCTATTTTCTTTCTCTTTTTATTCCGGAAGAAATTCCGATTTTGTACGTGCAAAATCAAACGCCGGTGGCCCTGAGCGAGGCCTTGAACACCTTGTCCGCGCAAACGACTCTCAAAATCAAACAAAGCAATTACGATCGCTGGTACGGCGAGCCTTTATCCGATTACCGATTACTGGTTTTAAACGATCCGCCGCAAATCAGCCAAACCTTTTTGACGCATTTGCAACAGTATTTGTCCTCCGGTCATGACGTTATTCTCATCCCGGGCGAACAGGCAACGCAAACGGACTACAATCGATTGACCCGGGAACTTTTGGGTCAAAATATGTTTCAGGAGCTCATTAAGGCGCAAAACGAAGGGCAATTTTTTGCTTTGAATATTACGGCGGCCGGCAACGTTCTTTTAAGTGATTTGTTTCAGGAAAGGCCGCGTAAAATTTCATGGCCGCCTTTTTACCAATATTTTAAGATACGGCCGCAAGGGAAAATTTTGTTGCGCTTTGCCAACGGCGATCCGTTCCTGTGCCGCATTCCGGTTCGCAAAAACAGCCGCTTTTGGTTGTTCAGTGCAGGCCTGACCTTGCCGTGGAGTCGCTTTCCGTTCAGCGGCATTTTCGTGCCGTTTTTACATCGCATTTTCAGTTTGGCGGCCAATAGCGAACAATCCAATGCCATTTACCTTGTCAGTCAACCTATTTCCGTTTATCTGAATAAATCCGTGCCGCACGGTAATTTTCAGCTTGCTCCGCCCGAAGGTACGCCGCTGGACATTATTCCCAGACAATCGGCACGCGGCTTACGTTTTGACTTTGACGGATTTCCCCAATCGGGTCATTACAAAATCCTGCAAAACAAAATACCGATTCAACTTTTTGCCGTCAATCTTTCGGCACGGGAATGGGCCAAACCGTACGTTGACTTCCGAAAACTGCGATCCGACGTTCATGAAATCCCGCCTCAAAAACTTTCGATTAAAAGCCTAAAGACGACTCGCAGCGGACGCGAATTGTGGCCCTACTTTTTGATACTGGCTTTGCTCATGCTCTTTTTGGAGATGTTTTTAATCCGAAAGCTGGAAGGGAAATCTTTGGAATAAGATTAAAGATGAAAGATTAAAGATTAAAAGAATGGAGGAATGTGAGAAGCGAACAGGATTTGCGACAGACTTTGCGGCGCATTGACGGCCGGGGCTATAAAGCGTACAAAGATTTAAAGGGCGCTTACCGCTTTTCCGTATTTACTCTATTCATCGATCATGTGCAGGGCGATCCCTTTGCCGCGCCTTCCAAAATTCGCGTGCGCGTTCCTTTGGAAACGGCCAAGATTCCGTCGGACTTGTTTGCCAATTTAGAGCGACGGCTTGGCAGTAGCGATTTTTTAATTCGATCGGTGCACAAAGCCATTCAAACCGAAAGTCGCTCCCATCGCGGAACGGGTAAAAGCGGTTTAATCTCCATCGATGTGGGCGGTCAGGAAATTTTGCCCCGCGCCGCCATGGTCTTAAATACCGATTTTGTGGAAGCGCGTATGGAAGTAGGCTTGCCTGCCCGAGGGCGCACCATTCTCGGTCGCGAAGCCGAGGCCATGCTTTTGGACAAGTTACCGCGCATCGTGGAAAAGGCATTACTTTACGAACATTTGGATCAAAGCGCGCTGTGTGCCTTTGCCGATTACACGGAAAATTATTTTGCCTTGCAAAAGCAGTTGAAAGCGTTGCGTTTGGTGGCGTTTGTAGCCGACCAATCCGTTTTGCCTAGAGAAAGCGGGATTTCACAAAAACCCATGCCTGCTGCAGAAGCCGTTCCCTTTAAAAGTCCGCCGGAACTAAACGTTACCCTGAAACTGCCTAACGCGGTTAACGGACGGGAAACCGTTTCGGGCATGGGCATTTCGGCCGGGATCACGCTGATTGTGGGCGGCGGCTTTCATGGCAAATCCACTTTGCTTAAAGCCCTGGAACGCGGCGTTTACCCGCACGTTTTGGGCGACGGGCGCGAATACGTGGTAACGGATCCCACCGCCGTAAAAATCCGTGCCGAGGACGGACGCCGGATCGAAAAGACCGATATTCGGCCGTTCATTAACCATTTGCCTGGCGGTAAAAATGCCAAGGCTTTTTGCAGCGATGACGCTTCGGGCAGCACCAGTCAGTCGGCCAATATTATTGAAGCCCTGGAAGTGGGCGCAGAGGTTTTGCTGATTGACGAAGACACGTCGGCTACCAATTTCATGATTCGCGATGCACGCATGCAGGCCTTAGTCAGCAAAGATTTGGAACCGATCACGCCGCTGATCGATCGCATTCACGAAATGTTCGACCGCTTCGGTATTTCCACCGTATTGGTTATGGGCGGCAGCGGCGATTATTTTCAGGTGGCCGATACTGTGATTTTGATGCGCGAATACCGCCCTTTTTTGGTCACGGAACAAGCCCGTGCCATCGCCGAATCCATGAAAACCGAACGTAAGCTGGAACGTGAATTCGAATGGCATAAGATTACCGAACGAATTCCCCTAGCGCAAAGCTTTGACGCTTCCAAGGGACGGAAAGATGTAAAAATCGAAGCGCGCGGCTTACGCACCATTCAATTCGGTACGCAGAGCATTGACCTGCAAAATGTGGAGCAATTGGTTGATATCAGCCAAACCCGCGCCATCGGTTACGCTTTGCATTTTGTAGCCACGCGATGGATGGACGGGCGCCGCACGATTCGCGAAATCATGCATTTAGCCGACGACTATCTGCGCCAAAACGGTTTGGATGCCTTGAACCCCTTCCGGCGCGGAGGCGAACACCCGGGCAGTTTTGCTTTGCCACGTATTTTTGAAATCGCCGCCGCTTTGAATCGGTACAGAAGGCTGAAGGTTGAGCAGAAGTAGGAACTGGGAATTGGGAACTTGGAACTGGAAAAAGTCATGGGTTGAGAGTGGAAGGGTTAAATGGTAAACCGTTATTCGTATATCCGTGTATTCGTTAATTTTGGAAAAGTTATTTGTTGAATGGTTAAATGAGGTTAAGGGTTAAGAGTGTAAGGGTTGAAGAGTTAAGGGGAACGTTATTCGTTATTCGTGTATTCGTTAATCGTAAAGGTTTGTCATTGCGAACGATCCCGTGAGCCTGCGAGCGGGAGAGTGAAGCAATCTCCTCCAAAGCGGCAACGGACGTAAGAAATTATTCGTTCCGCCTCAATCACTTGGTATTCGGCCACAATTCTGCGTGATGGTGGGCAAACAATCACTTCAATTCGTCAATTCACCAAATGCCTGCAGCTAATTGGGGGTGGGTTTAAAAAAAGGAATTCCCAAATGACGGCATGTCAATAGTAGTCACGCTCCGGCGGAACGAGGTCATGTCCTTTTTCTGCGAGCCTTCTCAGTTTTAAGAGCAAAGCTGCATCGTCTCGATGCGTTGGAAAATTATTGACTGTTGCAGGTTGCGAGTTCCTTGTCAATAGCCGTATTGTTTTAAAGGACGTAAACGTCCTAATGATTTGAAATATTTCTATTCAAACCACAGCCTAAAGGCTGTGGCTAACGTTTACGTTGGAAGCAAAATGAACTAAAATACATTTTACATTTTAAGGTGCTTTTAAAATGAGTCTAAAATAATTTTGATCTTAAAAAAGAAGGGATGTACCATGAAGTCACGCAGATTAATATTATTAACTACCACCGTTATTTTGACTTTGCTTTTAAACGCCTGTACGGTTTCCGAATCCAAGGTGCCTGTTAACAAAAACGAACATCTGGTAATGGCCACCTTGTATTTGCAAACGGCGGCCGAAGCACGTGCTTTGCGTTATCAGGCCTTTAATTTGGCCACCATGCGGTTGGATCAAGCATTGGCTCACTGCAAATTTGCCAAAAAACCGGCGGTTATTCTGGATATCGACGAAACGATTTTGGACAACAGCCCTTACGAAGCCTATTTGATCAAATCCAATCAATCCTTTCCGGTGGGTTGGAAAGCGTGGCTCAGCAAAGCCGAAGCGCGACCGTTGGCTGGTGCCAGGGCCTTTTTGCAACACGCCGATCAAAAAGGAGTGGACATCTTTTACGTTTCCAATCGCAAAGTTCAATCTTTGCAAAGTACCATGGAGAACTTGAAAAAGGCGGGCTTTCCGCAGGTCCGTAAGGATCATGTTTGTTTGCGGGAGAATACTTCCGGCAAAGAAGCGCGGCGACAGGCCATTGCCAAGACACACCAAATTCTGTTGCTTTTGGGTGACAATCTGAACGACTTTGCCCAAGTGTTTGAACATAAGTCCGTTGAAAAACGTTTTGCGGTAACGGATAGCCTTAAGGCTAAATTCGGTAAATCTTTTATCGTTTTACCCAATCCCATGTATGGAGAATGGGAAGGCGCCATTTACAACTATCATTGGAAAATGAGTGCAGCACAAAAAGACAGCGCACGCAAAGCGGCCTTGCGCGCCTTTAATCCGGAGGAATAATACTGCTGGCAACATGTATATTTAATTTCAACTCACCCCCTCGTTCCCCCTTTCTTCTTCGAATAGAGGGGGAGGTAATCCGGTGATAAACTTGGAATTAAACCTGTTCAATTAAAATGAGCGCTGAATATTCGGGAATCGAAAAAAACCTGAAATTATGATATTCTTTCAAGGGTTTCTATTTGTAAAGAATTCGGTGGTGCGTCCCTCCCTCGATACGCCCCGATTCTCGGGACTACTCGGGAACCGGCCGCAGCTAAAAGCAACTGATAGTTTGGCAGAAAGCAACGCATCAGTTCCCGGTAACCGATTTAAAATAAGGATGGCCTAAAGAAAAAAATGATTGAAATTTAGACGAACGGAACGTAAAAAATTCTTATTGTTTGAGTCACGCAACGCGGGACGAGTTTAAGAATTTTTAGTGAAGTGAGTCGTTTAATTTCACATTTTTTTCTTTCAGCCTTGATTTTTTGGTTCTTTTTTATCAAGAAAAAAGAACAAGATTTTTAAAATTCCAATTCCATGCCCACCGGACAATGATCCGATCCCCTGATTTCCGGCAGAATGAAAGCATCCTTTAAATAAGGCAAAAGATTTTCCGAAATCATGAAATAATCGATGCGCCAACCGATGTTGCGTTTACGGGCATTGAAGCGATAGCTCCACCAGGTGTACTGCTCCGGCAAATCCGGGTGAAAATGGCGAAAGGTGTCAATCCAGCCGTTTTGCAGGTAGCGATCGATCCATTCCCGTTCTTCCGGTAAAAAACCCGAGGTGTTCTGATTACTTTTGGGGTTTTTCAAATCGATTTCCTTGTGGGCGGTATTGAAATCACCCGTAATAATCACGCGCCGGCCCTGATCGCGCAAAGCGTTAACGATTTCCAGCAACTCCGCGTAAAATTCCAGTTTGTATTCCACCCGTCCGTGATCGCGCTGACCGTTGGGGAAATAAATGTTACACAGCACAAACGGCTCAAATTCCGTAATCAGTACCCGGCCTTCGCTATCGAATTTGTCGATGCCCAAGCCCATGCGCACTTCTGCAGGCTCCGTTCGGGTCAACGTGGCCACGCCGCTGTAACCTTTCTTTTGAGCAAAATGCCAATAGCTTTTGTAGTCCGCAAGGGTTTTAATCTCTTCGGGAATTTGCTCTTGCTGTAATTTGATCTCCTGCAGGCATAAAATATCCGGCGCCATGGTTTGCAGCGCATCCAGGAACCCATTGCGCAAAGCCGCGCGTAATCCGTTCACATTCCATGAAATCAGTTTCATTGGTTTCTCACATTTGTTAAACAATAAGTCCGCCAATCTAAAGAAATCCCTGTTAAAATTCCACTTATTAAAGGAGAACCAAAGGATTCTCTTTGATTTTTTAAGATAAATTTATTAGTATGGTTGTAGAGAAAATCCAACCGGATAAGAATATTGTAAAACAAGGGATTATTTAGAGGAAAAGCTCAAATTCGGTCAATCTCTGAAAAATTACTCTAACCTTTTTTGGTAAGATTATTTTAAAGGAACTGGTGAGAAAAAGATTCGGTTTCAATAAAAAAAGGCGTATAAGGAGGACAAAATGAAAATAGATGAAATTATTGCGACGGCAGAATCACTTCCGGTGGAAGATCGGGTCTTGTTAATAGATTATTTACTCAAAAGTTTAAACATGCCCGAAACTGAAATCGATAAGCAATGGATGGCCATAGCAAACCGCAGATTGGCCGAACTTAGGAATGGAACGGTTAAAGCGGTGCCCGGTAAAGAAGTTTTTGCGAATATACGGCAAAGGTTCGATAAATGAATTTTTCTTTTCACCCGGAAGCCGAAAAGGAATTTTACGAGGCAGTAGATTATTATGAAGATGTGGAAGCAGGGTTAGGATACGATTTTGCTCTGGAAGTTTATTCTGCTATTAAACGGGCTATGGAATTTCCAAAAGCATGGGCAATTTTAGATGGCAATGTCAGGCGATCATTGGTGAAACGATTCCCTTATGGAATTTTATATTTTGAAGAAAAAAACGAGATAATTATCTTGGCTGTAATGCATCTCCATCGGGAGCCAGAGTATTGGAAAAATAGAAAAAGATAAAAATTTGGTTTGCTTATGAATGTAATTTTTGAATAAGGATTATTTAACTAAAAATGATATGGGTATCATCGCACAAATTTTATGAATTAATACTTCCTTAAATTAACTTCAAAAGAAAATCTCACTTATTTATTTTAAAATATCGCAGATTTTATTTATATTTAAGTAATGATGTTGCATTTAACGATTTTTTAATAGATGGAATATTTTCAGGGGATTATTCTCCAGGACAGAATCCGAGATTTTTTTACGCGCTCCATCCGGAACGATCGCCTGGCGCATGCCTATTTGTTCTACGGAGGCGAGGGACGCGGCAAGGAAGCCTTTGCGCTTACTTTGGCTAAAACTTTGAATTGCCAAAGCGATACGGTGCGTCCTTGCGGACAATGTCCCAATTGTCAGCGCATTGCCCATTTTAATCACCCTGACGTGCGTTTTATTTTTCCGGCCTCCAAAAACCTGAAAGCCGATCAATTACATTCCATCATTGAAGTCAAAATAAAAAATCCTTACGCCGCCTTAAGCATTCCAGGCACTAAAAACATTTCCATCGACGCCATTCGCGAATTGAAAGAAGAAGCGCGTTACGGTTCGGTAGAGGGCGGTTACCGCGTGGTGATTATCACGGGCGCGGAATACATGTCGCGCGAGGCGGCCAATTCCTTTTTAAAATTATTGGAAGAACCGCCGGAACGCTTTTTAATGATTCTGATCACGGAAACGCTGCACTCCATCATCGATACCATTCGTTCCCGCTGCCAGCCGGTTTACTTTCCGGAATTCACCGACGAACAGATCGAACAAATCGTTGCGCGATACGAACCGGTTGACCGTGATATTAAGCCGCTGATTCGCATGTCCGGATACAACGTCAAAAAAGTATTCAACATGTTGCATGCCGGTTACAATGAACAGCGCGAGTGGGTGTTACAGTTTCTGCGATCCCTGATCGTGGAAAATTATTTTAATCTGAACGAATTGCTCGAAAAAATTCGCGGCAAAAACGCCCAGACTTACGCCCTGGAATTACTTTCGATTTTAAGCGGTTGGTTCGAGGATGCTTTTCATCTTTTGAACGGCATGCCGACCGACCGACTGATCAATATGGACAAAAGCGAACCTCTTTCGAGTTTTGCCCATTCTTTTCCTGAATTCAAAATGAATGAAATCAATCAGGCTATTGAAAACGCAGCCCGAGCTATTGAACGAAACGCTCATCCGATTCTGACTTTTTTTAACCTTGCGATTGAATTGCGCGCCCTGCTGGGGCACAGGAAAGAACTCAAGGAGGTAACATGACACCGGAGATATTGGAGATAGAATTTAAAGGGAACAAACGTCTTCCCTATTTCAACCCCAAATCCATTCAGGTAAAGCCAGGCGATTACGTAGTGGTGGAGGCCGATAAAGGCATCGATTTGGGGCGGGTTAGCAAGTTGGGGCGCCTGGTTGCCCTGACACGCATCAAAGGCACCCCAAAAAACGTCATTCGCAAAGCGGTTCCCTCCGATTTGGAAAAGCTGAAAGAAAATCGGGAAAAAGAAGCGCAGGCTTTTTTGGTCGGCCGGGAAAAAATCAAAAAACACAACCTGAATATGAAGTTGGTGGATGTGGAATATCAGTTTGACAACAACAAACTGACCTTTTACTTCACTAGCGAAAAGCGTGTGGATTTTAGGGCATTGGTTCGCGATTTGGCGGCCAAATACCGCACGCGCATCGAGTTGCGACAGATCGGAGTGCGGGACGAAGCACGTCGTTTGGGCGGCTTGGGCGTTTGCGGCAAACCGCTTTGCTGTTCGTTCTTTTTACGAGAATTTGAGCCCATTACCACCCAATTCGCGCGCATGCAACACCTACCGCTCAATCCTTCCAAATTGACCGGTGTGTGCGGTCGTTTAAAATGCTGCCTGTTGTACGAAAAGGATTTTTACGAAAGCAGCCTGCAAAAATTCCCCGTCCCGGACACGCGCGTTATTACCGATCGCGGCGAAGCAGTTGTTGAGAAGGTGGACATTTTCAAGGAACTCATTTATCTGCGTTTTTCGCGCGAAGACGATTTGGATTCGGTTACGCTTCAGGAATTTCAAAACATGTTAAAGGAACCGGCTTATGCCTCAAAAAACGTATGATGTTCTGATTGTCGGCGCAGGCATTGTGGGCATGGCAACCGCCTTAAAACTTGCGCAACGCATTAAGGACCGCATTGCCGTTATCGAAGCGGAAAATCACGTAGCCGCGCATCAAACCGGCAACAACAGCGGCGTCATTCATTCCGGGCTTTATTACCGTCCGGGTTCTTTAAAGGCTAAAAATTGCGTTACCGGGCGTCAGGCCATGTACGCCTTTTGCGAACGGTACGATATTCCCCACGATCGTTGCGGGAAATTGGTTGTGGCCACGCGCGAAGACGAACTTCCGAACATGACCGATTTGTTCGAACGCGGCAAAGCCAACGGTTTAAAGGGATTGCGTTGGCTAAAGGCCGAAGAATTAAAGGAACACGAACCGCACGTGACCGGTATTGCCGGACTTTTGGTGCCGGAAACGGGCATTGTGGACTACACACAGGTTACGCAAAAAATGGCCGAATTAGTTCAAGAGGCCGGCCATGAAGTCTTTTTGGGACATCGTTTTAAAAGCTTACGCAAACATGCGGATTCGCTGGAAATCGTTTCCGATCGGCAAACCTTTCAGGCCAAACATTTGGTGAATTGCGGCGGCTTACAATCCGATCGCATTGCCCGTAAGTGCGGTGTGGATCCGGGACTGAAGATCGTTCCCTTCCGCGGTGAGTATTACAAAATCAAACCGGAAAAGCGGTATTTGGTTAAAAATTTAATTTACCCGGTTCCCGATCCGAAATTTCCCTTCCTCGGCGTTCATTTTACCCGCATGATCGACGGGGGACGCGAAGCAGGCCCCAACGCGGTGCTTTCCTTTAAACGCGAAGGTTACACCAAATTCAGCTTTTCACTCAAAGACACTTTGGAGACCTTTACGTATCCTGGCTTTCTGCATTTGGCCGGGAAATATCTCAAAACCGGTTTGGCCGAGTATTACCGCTCATTTTTTAAGCCCGCTTTCGTGAAAGCATTGCAGCGTCTCATTCCTGAAATTCAATCCGAAGATTTAATGCCAGGCGGTGCAGGCGTACGCGCACAAGCTCTGGAAAAGGACGGTTTTTTGGTGGATGACTTTCGCATTGTGGAAGCGGAGCGCATGATTCATGTTTTAAACGCGCCGTCTCCCGCAGCCACCGCTTCGCTGAGCATTGGCGAGACGATAGCCAATATGGCGGTTAAAAATTTCGGGTTGGAATAGAAGAGTTTTCTAACTACGGCCGGTTTGCAAGTGATTGCGCCGGGCTTGTAGGGGCGAGCACAGCGAGTGACCCGGCAATCTCCACCAAAGCAGCAACGGGCCCATTAGACCCCCTAAATCCCCTTAGCAGAGGGACTGAAAGTGGTTCGTTGATTTTGCCCAACACCTTATTTGCTAAGCAGTTTGTTGGCCGCTATTTCACTAAAACCAAAAATTATTCTCTCACCGGACAAAAACCAGCAAAGCACTTTGCGTCCCCCTATGAGGGGGACAACAGGGGGTGTAAAAAAACAACGGCCCATCAATCCTTTCCCAATGCGCCGAGACGGCTCCACAGCAAGCATCAAAATCGAAATACTTCGCTGCAGAAATGGCCTGAATAATGTTAGGGATTCCTCGTCCCTCGGGAGCGCGACTCGGAATGACAGACCACGTTCTCCCAAACTAAGTACTACGATTAACGAATATACGAATAACGGATAAAGATTCCCTTAACTCTTGCACTCTTAACCCTTAACATCCTCACCAGTCCCAACTCAATAGGCCAACGCCTCAATATCCCCGGCGCCTTCGCGTAAAATTTCCGGCTCGGGGCCGGAAAAGTCGACCACGGTGGATGGTTTGTTGGGCATAATTCCGGCATCTAAAATCAAATCGATTTCATTTTTGAAGCGTTCGGCAATTTCCGCAGGATCCGTGTAAAATCCGTCGCTACCCTGGGGTACGCTGGTGCTTAAAATCGGACGTCCCAATTCACGCACCAATTCAATGGCCACCTCGGAATCCGGAATACGAATGCCCACCGTTTTTTGGTTGCTTAACAGAAGTTTGGGTACTTTTTTGGTAGCTCGCAAAATAAAGGTGTAAGGACCTGGCACAACACGGCGCATGATGCGATAGGCATAATCCGGCACAATGGCCCATTCGGCAATTTCCTTTAAATCCGGCAAAATAAAACTGAGCATCTTGTGGCGTGATTCTTTCTTAATGCGCAGCACCCGTTCGATGGCTTTTTTGTGAAAGAGATCGATGCCCAAGCCGTAGATGGTATCCGTAGGATAAACCACAATTCCGCCATTGCGTAAAATTTCTGCTGCTCTCGCTAGTAAACGCTTTTGCGGATGTTCCAGATAAATTTTTTGTACTTCTACGCTCATGTTGGTATTCCGTTTTACGATTAAAACTCAATTTGTCCCGCTCAGCCCGGCAACTAAAGTTTACGTCTAATCTACGCCCTGCCTGCCTTCAACAGATTTTGGAATGTACACACGCACACCCATCAAAATCAATACAAAATAATTTTCGGCAATTTTTTCCGATTATTCCTAAATTCACCAAAAAACAAAGAGGGCAAATGTTTTCGCGTTTTAAAGCCGATTTGGGCTTGCTGTCGGTTACATTGTTTTGGGGCACGACTTTTATTTTTTCGAAAATCGTGCTGACCGAGGTGCCGCTTAACACTTATCTGTTTTTACGATTGGGGTTAGCTGCGCTGGCCCTGGATTTGTACGCCTTACGTTATCGACGGGAGTGGAACGGACAGGTCTTAAAACATGGTACTGTTTTGGGCGTTTTGCTTTACGTTTCCTATTTTTTGCAAATGTGGGGCATCCGCGATACGTCCGCTTCCAATGCGGGATTCATTACCGGCCTGTCCGTGGTTTTGGTACCGATATTCGGCTTTTTGTTTTACAAAGAAAAAACGCCGTTGCCCGCATGGATTAGCGTCATCTTGGCCATTACCGGTTTGCTTTTGCTTTCCGGCGCCAATCCTTTGCTTTGGAATAAAGGCGATTTAAAGGTGTTGGCTTGTGCTTTTGTGTTTGCTTTCCACATTATTTACACCGGACGCTTTTCAAGACTGCACAATGTTTACGTACTTACCGCCGTTGAAATTTCCGTAGTTGCTCTTTTTGCCTTTTTGGTCTATTTGCCGGGGGCGAACGGATTGCCTTCCGTTTCACTTAAAAATTGGGGATTTCTTTTGTATCTGGCGCTATTCGGTACGGTGTTTACCTATTTGATGCAAACTTCCATGCAGCGCTTTACTACGGTCACCCGAACAGCTATCATCTTTGCCATGGAGCCGGTTTTTGCCGCTCTGTTTGCATATTTAGTAGCCGGGGA
>JALWEA010000252.1 GCA_027039465.1 Calditrichia bacterium
AACAGCCGCCATCATTTCGGCCTCGCAAACCAATTCACCTTTAACATACGCTTTACCGGCCATCTTAAAAGTGGTTCGACGATTACGCAACATTTCCAGTTCCATAACCAACTGATCGCCTGGTTGTACAATTTTACGAAATCGAACTTTATCGATTCCCATAAAATAAACCAATTTGTTTTCCACTTCGGCTTGTTCGTTGAGCAGAAGGATGCCGCCAACCTGAGCCATCGATTCAACGATCAAAACGCCAGGCATTACGGGTTTTTGCGGGAAATGTCCTTGGAAAAAAGGCTCGTTGTGTGTCACATTTTTAATGCCAACCGCCCTCTTTTCCGGCTCCAACTCAATGATAGCATCAACCAAAAGGAAGGGATAACGATGGGGCAAAATCTTTTTAATGGCATTAATATCAAAGACAACGCCCTTACTGCTAATATCCTGATATTTGCGCGTTAGACGCTGTTTCTTATAAATATTGCGCAGAATTTTGGCAAATTCGATGTTGCTTTGATGTCCAGGACGTGCCGCCAAAATTTGCGCCTTAATGTTGACACCCACCAAAGCCAAATCGCCTAACATGTCTAACAATTTGTGACGCGCCGGTTCATTGGGAAAGCGCAAAGCCTTGTCGTTCAAAATGCCGCTTTTACCCAACTCCACCTCTTGGGCAATGCCGAATTTCTTTTTAAGACGATCAATTTCTTCGTCATCCAAAACTCGGTCGACAATAACCACGGCCGAATCCAGATCGCCTCCCTTAATCAAACCCTGCTCGGCCAAGGCTTCAATTTCATGCAAAAAGGCAAACGTACGTGCCGGGGCAAATTCCGAAATAAATTCTCTTTCCAATGAAAACAAGCCGGTATGCTGGCTACCCAAGGCCGGATTTTTGTAATCGATCATTAGCGTAATGCGGTAATCATCGGTGGGTAAGGCTACGAATTCAACACCGCGCCGCTCATTTTTATAATTCACAGATTCTTCAATAACCAAATATTCTTTATCAGCGTCCTGCTCTACAATTTCGGCTTCCAAAAGTTTATTCACAAACGGCATGGCAGAACCGTCTACAATGGGAGGTTCGTTGGCATTGAGTTCAATAATAATATTGTCGATCTCCAGCCCGACCAATGCGGCCAAAACATGCTCAACCGTATGAATTTCCACATTATCTTTACGCAATGTTGTGCCCCGGCTGCTATCAACGGAATCGTCCATTACCACAAATTCCACCAAAGCGGGAATTTCCGGTTTTTCTTCAAGATCAACGCGTACGAAACGACGGCCGTAATTAACCGGTGCCGGTTTGAAAGTAATTTTTGTATTGTTGCCGGTATGGATACCTCTGCCTTTCAGAGAAACCGGCTTTTTAATGGTTCGCTGCTTCTTGGTCATAAAAACTCCGTGAATTTCTTATCCCATTTTTTCCTTTAATTCTTTAATTTCTTTTTCTAACTCCCGAATACGCTCCAATATTTCAGGCAAATGGCGCATGGAAACTTGAATGCGTTTTTGTTTTTGAATTGGAATGCCTGGGATTCCGAATAATACGGAACCTTCCGGTACGTTTTTGGAGACCCCTGTCTTGGCGGCAATAATAGCCCGATCATTTACTTTAAGATGACCGGCAACGCCGACTTGTCCGCCCATGGTTACGTTTTTACCAACTTCCGTACTTCCGGCAATCCCGGATTGCGCAGCTATGACGGTATTTTCTCCGACTTTAACATTGTGTGCCACTTGCACCATATTATCTAATTTGCAGCCCTTCCCCACAACGGTCGATCCGGTCGTGGCGCGATCAATGGTTGAATTCGCACCGATTTCCACGTCATCTTCAATAATCACATTGCCGATTTGGGGTATTTTGTAATAAATATCTCCGGCAGGCGCAAAGCCAAATCCGTCGCTGCCCACTACAACGCCGTTGTGCAAAATCACCCGATTGCCGATCACGCATTCTTCGCGCACGGAAACATTCGGGTACAAAACACAATCTTGCCCTACCCGCACGTTTTTTAACAGCACCACTCCAGGGTAGATAACCGTATTAGCACCGATTTGCACATCCGGCCCAATGTACGCAAAAGGCCCTATTTTAACGCTGTCTGCTATGCGCGCGGTAGGATGGACAAAAGCCTGATCCGAAATCCCGTCGAAATAATCGTGCTGTTTCGGGGTAAACAATTTGAGCACCTGCATAAAGGCCAGGTAGGCATTCGGAACCAGAATAAACGGAATTTTTATTTCCGGAAGTTTTTGATCCACTACAATTGCGCTGGCCTTGGTTTCGCCTAAATACCGTTTGTATTTGGGGTTGGCTAAAAACGTAATCTGCCCGGGATGAGCCTCTTCTATTTTGCCAGGGCCTGAGATTTCAATATCTTCAGGCCCGTGCAACTCACCGTGTAAAGCATCCGCAATTTCTTTTAACGTCATTTTATATCCGGATTATTTCTTACTCTTTTTGGACGGGGGCAAACCTTTGTTCAATTCTTCCAAAACACGGTCGGTAATATCATACTTGGGTTTGGCATAAACCAACGAACCCGAAGATGCATCAAAGATGAAATCATAGCCATCCTGCTCACCGATCTTAGCAATCAGTTTATTGATTTTGTCAATAATGGGCTTGGTTAATTCCATGCTCTTTTTGTAGAATTCGCCTTGGGGGCCTAATTTTTCATATTTGTATTTTTCAATTGCCAAGGCCTTGTCTTGCGCTTCCTGCATTTTCTGTTGCTTTTTCTCGGGACTCAGTAATAAACTCTGAGAATCGATTTCCTGTAAAAGATCATTGTATTCCTTGACCATCTTTTGATATTCGGCATCGTATTTATTACGCAGGTCTTCCAATTGCTTTTGGGCGTCTACGTATTCCTGATATTCATTTAAAATACGTTGAGATTCCACATAAGCGAATTTTTGGGCGTGAGCCGGTAAAATAAACAGCCCGACCAACAAAACGGCGAAAAATGATACATAAGATTTCACGTCTACCTCCTAAAAATGTTTAATACATTTCTTTTAATTCTCAATTAGTAAATCATTGAATATATGAAAAATATAATTATTGTCCAAATAGAAACTAAAAGCGACCAAATTGAAAATGGACTTTCCATTTACCGTGACGTTGGCCGTATTCGTTGTAATAGTCAAAACCGTAACCGAAATCAATACCGATTATTCCGACCATCGGCATAAACAAGCGCACGCCAAATCCCACGGATCTCCGCAGTGAAAAAGGATTTACTTCGTCTAGATCGCGCCAAGCGTTGCCGGCTTCCGCAAAGAAAAGACCGAAAATGGTCGGGTTAGGTGAAATCGGAAAGCGCAGTTCCAATGTGTTGCGCACCATAGCTTTACCACCCATAGGACTCCCCGAGGTGGTCAAAGGCCCTACCTGTCCGTCGTCATAACCGCGCAGTTGTTCGGAGAAACCAAGGCCGCTACCACCGAGATAAAAATATTCACCGTACAAAATACGGGTGCGTTTTTGCAATGGCAGCAGGAAGGCATATTTGTTATGGCTGTATAATACCAGACCGAAGGGTAACGGCAAGTACCATTCGGAGACAATGGAAGTTTTGAAAAAGTCCTGATCACCACCCAAAGGCCCGCCGGAAAGTTCTGTGGTTAGAGAGTTTACGGAACCGTGCGTCGGAAATTCGGGATTGTTACGGCTATCGCGCGTGATGATTTGCGTTAAGCTGATTTGTTTGGTCTGGCCCGTCTCGCCAAAGTATGAACGGTAACTAGCCGCTAATTCGGGATCGCGAATATTCGAAATCTGAGACAAGGCATAGCGGAAGATCCAATCGCCACGGAAGTAATTATCCGGCCAGTAAAAGCGACGGCCGATTCGCAAGGATGCTCCGCGGTCTTTCTGAT
>JALWEA010000253.1 GCA_027039465.1 Calditrichia bacterium
TGCCTGTTCTTCCGGCTGATCCGGATGCAATCTCGCAAAACCAGGCAAGGCGGCTACCTGTTCATTGATTTTGGGATTGTATTTCATCGTGCAGGAACCGAGCGGGTAGAATGATTTGTCCACATGGTGATTCAAATCGGAAAGTTGAACGAAATGCCGTACGACTTCATTTTCAGCCAATTGTGGCAAATCGGCCGCCTGTTCTCGCAATAAATGATCGGGCAAAAGTGTATTTAATGTCTGTTCCGGAACATCCGTTTCGGGCAAGGGGTGCCCTTCGCGTCCTTCTCTGCTCAACTCGAACACCAATTTCCGGTACATCTATTTCTCCTTTTTAATTTTGTTTTCCGCAATCGTTACACTGAAATTCTTTTCTTTAGCGACATCCAGACAATGATGAACGCGCTGCAATAGCGATTCTTCCGTTTGCTCCTTCAATTCATCGGGCGTTACGCTTACCACTCCCACTTTAACGACCAAATTTTGCAATTCCGGCAATTTACGTTTTCCTGGATGTAAGGTTTCCAAAATATCCTGATCCAGGTAATCCGTTGTGGAAAGTACCACGCGGATGCGTTCGGCTTCAATAAATGCCCCTTCCTGATCGGTATGGGGCATGAGCACGTAAAACAAGCCTTCGCCGGATCGCGCCAAAATATCGGCTTTGCGGGTTTTAGTCAGTAAGAAATTGGCCATCTTCATTAAAATGTAATTGCCTAACTGATGACCCAACGCTTCATTAAGACGATCCATTTGTTCGATATGAATCACGGCCAACGATAAGTCTCGTCCGTAACGTCCTGAAATTTGAATTTCTTCTTTTAATCGAACTTTAAAAAATTTGAAATTATACAGACCCGTCAACTGATCGATCATCGGGTTTTCGCTGGCAACCTGGGAATGTTCGATGAATGCCTTCAATTCTTTTTGAATTTTTTTATTGGCAATCGCCAAACGATGATTTTCATCTTTCAACATGCGCAAAATATCATTGCGTTTAATGATACTTTTAACTCTGGCCACCAGCTCTTTGGAGTTAAACGGCTTCAGCATATAATCATCGGCGCCCAATTGTAAACCCGTTACGCGATCGGTGGGTTGAATGTAATTTGCCGTTAAGAAAACAACCGGAATGTCGCGCGTTTTTCGATTTTCCTTAATAACTTTACATGCTTCAAAGCCATCCATGACCGGCATTTTGGCATCGAGAATAATCAGATCGGGCTCTTCCTTCTCGGCCAATTCCACGGCTTCCTGCCCGTTCTTTGCCTTAAAAACATCAAATTCATACAGCTCGAAAATACGTTCCAAAGTTTCGAGCATCTCTTCATTATCATCAGCGATTAAAATGGATGGCATAAAATTCTTTCCTAATTAGGATACAACCGATTTCATGAGTTCGACATAGCGATCCAGTTCGCGAAGCGAACGCTTTTCCGTCACGGCAATTAACAAATGATTCGGTAAGTTTTCTTTTTCCAAACTTACACCGGCTAAAATGCCTTCTTCGGCAAAAGCCTTAATGACCTCGTTTGCAGGTATGGGCAATTCTACGGTAAATTCTTTAAAAAACGGCGCATCTGAAGCTAATTTAATGTCCGAAATTTTGCTTAATTGTTCGGCCAAGTAATGCGCTTTTTGCAAACAAAGATTGCTTACCTGCCGAAAACCGTTTTTACCCAAGGCCGATAAATAAATGGCCGCGCGAACGGTCAGCAGTCCCGAATTGGTGCAAATATTGGAAGTTGCTTTTTCACGCCGAATGTGTTGCTCGCGCGTTTGTAAGGTCATCACATAGCCTCGGCGTCCGTCCACATCTTTGGTTTCACCTGCAATGCGTCCGGGCATTTTACGTACCAATTCCTGCTTTGCCGAAAACAATCCGACGTAAGGCCCTCCAAAATTCAAATGGTTACCCAAGGCCTGGCCCTCGGCTATGGCAATGTCTGCATGGAAGTCAGCGGGCGGCTTTAAAACGCCCAAACTAATGGGATCGTAAAGATGAATCAACAACGCTTTCTTTCCCTCGCGCAAAGCATCCAATTTGGCCACATCTTCCACAAAGCCGAAATAATTTGGGCTTTGCACGACAACACAAGCGGTGGAATCATCAAGTTCGCGGGCGGCAAAATTGTAATCCAAAATAAAATTATTAACGGGAATTTCCACCACCTGCACATCAATATTATTTAAATAGGTTTTCACAACGGATTTGTAACGAGGGTTTAATGTGGAAGGCATCAACACTTTATTATTTCTTGTGTGACCGATGGACATCAGAATGGCCTCCGCCAAGGCCGATCCCGCTTCGTACATGGAAGCATTGGTCACGTCCATGCCCGTAATGGCGCAAATTAACGATTGAAACTCGTACATGACCTGCAAATTGCCCTGACTTACTTCGGGCTGGTAGGGGGTGTAAGAGGTGTAGAATTCGGGCCGCGAAGCAATCTCATCCACAATGGCCGGCACATAATGATCGTAAGCGCCCGCACCGGCAAACGGAACAAGCGTTTTATTTTTATTCGCTAATGATTCCAGTAATTCGCGAGCCTCCAATTCCGACAGACCATCCGGTAGTTCGTATTCCCCGTTAAAGCGCAAATCTTTCGGAATATTTCGAATCAATTCTTCGAAATCACGAACTCCGATTGCCTTAAGCATGGTTTTAATATCCGGTTCAGAATTCGACCAATAACTCATATCGTTACCTTTATCTGTTTAATTTCTGACATTACAAACGGTTTGAATGTCGGAATTTAATATTTTTCCAAAATAATAACAAAGATTTCTGCACAGGTTTTGATTTTTTTATTTTCATATTAATAAAAAGCGGTGACCTGAAATGCGTCCCATTCCAAATCACCGGCTTGTTTATTGAAAATTTCGACCAATGCGTTTAATCCGGGTTTGGGAAAAATTTAAAAAACCTTTGAAAAATTAATTTGGGATGTTTAACTCACCCCCCTCATTCCCCCTCTCTTCTTCGAAAATAGGGGGAGGTAATCCGTTGATTGACATTGACTTAGCCAAGATTATTGAGAGAGTTGAAAACGGCATCGAATATTCAAAATTTGAAAAAATCCTGAAATCATGGCATTTTTTAAAGGTTTCAAAAACTGTGTTTACCTATTTTCAGGGGTCACACTTTGGGCTGATCTTTAAACATTTCCCGGATTCCACCTAAAGAACTCAATACGCCCGTGGCTTCAACCGGTAAATAAACCACTTTGTTGTCCTTACCGCTGACCATTTCGCGCAATGTTTCGATGTATTTAATGGCGATCAGATATTGGGAAGGATTTCCGTGACTCTTCGCAATGGATTCCGTAATAAATTCAATGGCTTTGGCCTCGGCTTCCGCTACTTTGATTTTGGCTTCGGCTTCACCTTCGGCGCGTAAAATTTTGGCTTGTTTTTCACCGTTTGCCCGCTGAATTTCCGATTCGCGCACACCTTCGGCTTGTAAAATCTTGGAACGCTTTTCACCTTCGGCTTGCAAAATAATAGCCCGACGATCCCGCTCGGCCCGCATCTGCTTTTCCATGGCTTCTTTGATATCTTTCGGCGGATTAATATCCTGCAATTCCACACGATTCACTTTAACGCCCCATTTGTCCGTGGCTTCGTCCAAAATGTTGCGTAATTTGCGATTAATCGTGTCGCGAGAAGCCAAAGTTTCATCCAAATCCAATTCGCCGATTACATTACGCAAAGTGGTCTGGGTGAGTTTTTCGATGGCATCCGGTAAATTAACGATTTCGTAAACCGCTTTTTTGGGATCCGTGATTTGAAAGTAAAGCAAGGCGTTGATTTCAATAACCACGTTGTCTTTGGTAATCACCGACTGACGCGGAAAATCATAGACCGTTTCCCGTAGATCAATG
>JALWEA010000254.1 GCA_027039465.1 Calditrichia bacterium
CGTCGTAACCGTCTTCGGTGCGGACGTGTAAAAAGGATTCGATTTTTTCCGAGACTTCCAATTTTTCCCAAAGAAGCGATTGTGTGTCCACTTCGCTGTGGAAAGACGGTTTGCGGTAAATATTGGCAAAACTGACATTGGTAAAGTAAAACATTTTTTATTCCGATTTGTTTGTTTTTCAATGTGCCCTGAATGTACGATTCTTTTAAATGAGATTCAACGGTGGATATTCAAATGATTGCCATCGCTTCTTTTCGACTAAAGCTGTTAAAGGAATGAATTTAATCGGCCATACACGTATTTGAATAAAAAAATATAAAAAACTAACCAAAAATATTTAAAATTTAAAAGTACAACTTACACCCTTAATTTCCCTTCCCTGATGTGTCTGGGAAATAGGCCCAGAATAAAACAACAGCTAAAAACGGTGGAAACAAATGCTCGTATTTTCAGAGTAATTAACTAACGCGTACGAATAAAAAAAGCTACCCGTACCTTCCGCTAAGCGGTCATCTGACTGATTGCTATCAGTCAGATGACAAATGTTTTTCGGACTGATAGCAATCAGTCCGAAATAAACCGACAATATATCCTTGCAAATTGGAAAGGCCCATTCCAATTTGCAAGGTTGCAAGAGGAAAAACATTTTTTTACTGTAAATTGTTAGCCCCAGCGTTTACGCTGGGGACAACAATAAAAGCATAAAAAAATTAGCACCCTTTAGGGTGCCAATAAAAGGCCGTAATCGTCCTTGGTTTTTATTATTTATCCCTTCTTCTGTGCGGGCATTAAGCCACCTCGTGCACGTTACTCGGTAGCTTGTGCAGATTCTCTTCCATCTCGTCCAGCGCTTCCTGCATTTCCGGTTCGATTTCAAGATCGTCAAACCAGATGGCCTCGGGATCGAATTTGGCGTAGAACGGAATGTTGATCAGTTCGGGATCGCGCGATTGGATGAATTTCAAAACAAATTTTTTCGATTCACCCGTGCCGACAATACCCGAAATCAGGATTTTACCCGGCCAGGCGGACATGGAAGGCCCTCGAACGGTTTTGGCCAAACCGGAAACGCGATTGTAAGCGTCGGTAAAGATATCGTAGGCCCGGGCCAAAGGTACGGAAAAATAATGCTGCGCGCCGGTATCGCGTTCCACAAACATGTAGTAGGGAATCATGCCCATGTTGACCTGTTCCACCCACATTGTTTGCCAAACGTCGCTGGAATCGTTAATGCCGCGAATAAGCGGAGCCTGAGTGCGAATGGTGACGCCGGCTTTGCGCAGGTTACGCACCGCCCGACGGACTTTGTCTGTTCGTAATTCTTTGTAGTGGCTGAAATGGGCCATCACGGAGACGTTTTTTCCGTGATCGATCATTTTTTCAAAAAATTTCAGTAACGCTTCACCTTCTTCGCCCAAGAAACGCTGCGGGTAATAGGACAAAGCCTTGGTACCGATGCGCACATTGCGAATGTGATT
Organism: Calditrichia bacterium; assembly: GCA_027039465.1. Taxonomy (GTDB): domain Bacteria; phylum Calditrichota; class Calditrichia; order Calditrichales; family Calditrichaceae; genus Caldithrix. The sequence goes on from JALWEA010000254.1 coordinate 1,479, forward strand.
GAGTTCGGGCTGCAGAATCACATTTAAATAGTCGATCAATGCCTCGTTTTTCATCCACATCGGATCGCCGCCGGTGAACAGCACGTCGGTTACTTCTTTGTGCAATGACAAATAATCAAATAAATCCCGATGTTCTTTGGTTTTGAATTTATGTTCGTCGGAATTCACAAATTGCGCCCAGCGGAAACAATAGGTGCAATAGGAGTGACAGGTCTGTCCTTGCGCCGGAAAAATTAAAACCGTTTCCTGATATTTGTGCTGCAAGCCGCCTAACAGGCGATCTCCGATTCTGGGAATATTGTGCGTTTGTCCGGCCGGATGTGGGTTGAGCGAACGCTGAATTAATTTAACGGCGGCTTTCTCCTCTTCAAATCCGTGCGCATTTTTCAGCATCCGCCAATGTTCGGGCAGAAGCATTTCCCGTTGCGGAAAAACCAAACGGAAAATCGGGTCTTCATGGCGATTGTCCCAATCGATTAATTCATCCAAAACATAATCGCTTACTTTAAAAGGAAAAACCTTGGTAAGGATCTTTAAATCTTCAATTTCTTTGGAGGAGAGTCGACGGGCATAATCGCTTTTCAGAAATCTGGAAACAGAATAAAACATGCGCATTCCTCCTTTCGTGTAAAAATGGTGATAAAGTAAAATACCCGGAAAAAGATTCGAATCGCAGGCATATTAATCCGGGAAACGTTTCCGCCCATCGGATGGCTTTTAAACGGAGTATTTTACCGGTTGGGCGGGATTGACGGAAAAGCTTTCAAACGGAAAGCATTCCAGCCCAAAAATTAAATGCCAACGATTTACTGGGATTTAGGATTGAAAAAACCAACAATCCCAAGATAGGGCTTTAAAATATACGAAAATTATTAGAGGATTTCAATTTTAAAAACGATTTTTTTGTTTTTGGCAAAATCGAAAAAAAAGACGGGTTTCACGATTTGTGATTTGGGCGATTTTTTAAAATTTAATAAAATTGTCGATTTTTGTGTTTAAATCGGGCGTTTTTTATTGGAATGAGTCCAAAAAAGGCTGTAAATATTAGAAGATTATTTTTCCGATCTTTTTGTGCACCATGCGGAAAGTTAAGAAAGAAACAGGGCAATCATCGTCTGAAATCGGAAATCCGGCAGGGAATAGGGGGAGCACAATTGAATTCTTGCAATAAATAAAAAATTGTTTGCGAACAACCGATGAACGGCGATTTCGGAGAACGGATGTGTTCTTACGCCTCGAAACCGACATTAAACGGACGTTTTCCTTAGTGTAAAGAAACTATTTTAAGTTGCATCCGTTGTAAATACAGTTTAATATTAGCAGGTAATATCAGGTAAAATCGGAAGATGAGGAGGGAAGTATGTTAAGCATCGACAAAATCAGTGAACTGTTAGGCGATGAGGCCGAAGATCTTTTAACCCATGAGTGCAAAACCATTCCCAAGGAGCAGTTGCATTTGCCAGGGCCGGATTTTGTGGATCGCATTTTTGTGCCCAGCGATCGCAACAGCAATGTTTTGCGCAATATGGAATGGCTGTTCAACACGGGACGTTTGGCCGGAACGGGGTACTTGTCCATTTTACCGGTTGATCAGGGTATTGAGCATACGGCGGGCGCCAGCTTTGCTCCGAATCCGGAGTATTTCGATCCGGAAAAAATCGTGGAATTGGCGATTGAAGGCGGTTGCAACGGTGTTGCCTCCACTTTGGGTGTTTTGGGTGCCGTTTCCCGCAAATACGCTCACAAGTTTCCGTTTATCGTGAAAATTAATCATAACGAACTGCTGACCTATCCCAACAAATACGATCAGATTTTATTTGCCAATGTGGAGCAGGCCTGGAACATGGGCGCGGCGGCGGTTGGCGCTACGATCTATTACGGTTCCAAGGAATCCAACCGTCAGATTCAGGAAATTTCGGAAGCTTTCCGTTATGCGCATGAATTGGGCATGGTTACGGTTTTGTGGGCTTATCTGCGCAACAGCGCGTTTAAGAAAGACGGCAAAGATTACCATTTGGCGGCGGACACCACGGGTCAGGCCAATCATCTGGCCGTTACGATTGAGGCGGATATTGTGAAGCAAAAACAAGCCGAATTGAACGGCGGATTTACGGCGCTGAATTTCGGTAAAGTGCATCCGGATATGTACACCAAATTGGCTACCGATCATCCCATTGATCTTACGCGTTATCAGGTTATCAATTGTTACATGGGACGCGTCGGCTTAATTAATTCCGGCGGGGCTTCCAGCGGTGCGGGTGATTTGGCACAGGCGGTGCGGACGGCCGTGATCAACAAACGCGCCGGCGGCATGGGATTGATTACGGGTCGTAAAGCCTTCCAGCGTCCGATGAAGGAAGGGATTGAATTGTTGAATGCCGTACAGGATGTATTTTTGAATAAAGAT
>JALWEA010000255.1 GCA_027039465.1 Calditrichia bacterium
ATTTGTTTATTCATCAGGAAATCCCTGAAGAAGAATTGCCTACCGGCCCGTTCCATTGGTACCACATTCTTCAATTAATTGCCGGTTTGGCCATCGTGGTAATCGGCGGACATTATCTAGTGGATTCGGCTTCTTATTTGGCGCGGGTTATCGGACTATCGGAATGGGCCATTGCCGTAACGGTCGTAGCTGCAGGAACTTCGGCGCCGGAATTTGCCACCTCGCTGGTGGCTGCCATGCGCGGTCGTCACGGCATTTCGGCGGGTAATTTAATCGGTAGTGATTTATTCAACATCATGGGCGTTTTGGGCTTAGCGGCAATTTTGCGTCCGTTACATGTGGCACACGATGCGCTATTGGACATCGGATTGATGGTTTTCCTAATTGTTTTGGTGATTATTTTTATGCGCACCAAATGGGAAGTTTCACGCAGAGAAGGTTTGATTTTAATTTTGGTCAGTATTGTGCTGTGGATCTTGACGTTGAGGAAATAAATATTTTGTTGCTGAAAACAATTGTTTTTAATTCAAACAAAAAAGCCCGCATCTTTAAGCAATGCGGGCTTTTTTGTTCTTATTTCTGAAACTCATTGCGTCCGTGGCAATATTTGTATTTTTTACCGCTGCCGCACGGACACGGATCGTTCGGGCCAATCTTTTTACCGACCCGAATCGGTTGTTTTTTGCTGGAACGTTGTTCGCCAGCCTTTTGAATATCGCTCTTTTCGCCAACGGCACCGGCCTGCAGTCCCAGTCCGGCCGCTTCTTCATGAATCAACTGCATCTGTTGTGAACGGCGCTGCTGACGCGCTTCGGCCCGATTGACCGGTTCATCAACCAATTGGAATCGCCACAGCCAGCGCAAGGTTTCTTCGTTAATTTCATGAATCAAACGTTCGAACATCATGTAGGCTTCGCGCTTATATTCAACCAACGGATCTTTTTGGCCGTAAGCACGCAGATGGATACCTTCTTTCAGCATATCCATCTGGTACATGTGGTCTTTCCACTTGTCATCAATAACGTTCAGGATAAAATAGCGCTCCAGAACCGACATGCGCTCGCGACCAATGCGCTTTTCCTTTAAATCATAAACACGCAAAGCCTGATCGCGGATGTACTGTTGCAACATTTCACGATCGTAGCTTTCCAGATTTTCGCGCACCTGATACAGGCTGATATTCAACACATTACCGATATCCGTTTCCAGCGAATCCAAATTCCATTCATCGGGACGCGAATTCTTCGGAATGTACGAATCAAGTTCGGTTTCGATGTACTCGTCTAAGATGCTTTCCACTTCCTCGCGCGTGTCTTCCTGCAACAGAGCAACCCGACGCCGATCGTAAATGATTTCGCGCTGTTGGTTCATCACATCGTCATATTCCAACAAACGCTTACGAATGGCAAAGTTTTGTGCTTCCACCTTTTTCTGCGCTTTTTCAATGGATCGCGAAATCATGGGATGTGTAATCACTTCCCCTTCCTGAATGCCGAGCCGATCCATGATTCGCGCCACGCGCTCACTACCGAACAAGCGCATCAAATCGTCTTCCAAACTCAGGAAGAAAATACTGCTGCCAGGGTCGCCCTGACGTCCGGCACGTCCGCGTAACTGCCGGTCAATACGCCGGGATTCATGGCGTTCCGTACCGATAATGGCCAAACCACCGGCTTCCACAACCCCTTCGCCTAACTTAATATCCGTACCGCGACCGGCCATGTTTGTTGCAATGGTCACCGCCTGCGGCTCACCGGCATGGGCAATAATTTCCGCTTCACGCTTGTGGTGCTTGGCATTAAGTACATTGTGCGGAATGCCCCGCCGTTTGAGCATACGACTTAAAATTTCCGAGACTTCAACCGTGGTCGTACCAACCAATACCGGCCGCCCCTTTTCACGTTCCTTTATGATCTGCTCAATAACCGCATTGTATTTTTCCCGTTTACTGCGGTAAACCACATCATCGTGGTCAATACGAATCACAGGCTTGTTGGTCGGAATAACCACCACATCCAGTTTGTAAATTTCCCAAAACTCAGCGGCTTCCGTCTCCGCCGTACCGGTCATGCCCGCTAATTTATCGTACATGCGGAAATAGTTTTGCAGCGTAATGGTCGCCAAAGTCTGCGTTTCTTTTTCGATCTTCACATTTTCTTTGGCTTCAATGGCCTGATGCAAACCGTCACTGTAGCGGCGTCCGTGCAAAATACGACCGGTAAATTCATCAACAATTTGTACCTTGCCGTCCTGAACCACGTATTCCTGGTCTTTTTCATACAGCGTGTAAGCACGGAGCAATTGCGAGATATTTTGCAACTTATCGCTACGATCAATGTAAAGGGAATGAATTTCTTCTTTTTTAATCAGTTTTTCTTCTTCGGATAAACTGCTATCCTGCTCGATTTTGGCGATTTCTTCTCCCAAATCCGGTAACAAAAACATATCCGGATCGCTGGGATTTAATTCTTCGCGACCTTTTTCCGTTAAATCAATAATATGATTTTTTTCGTCAACGATAAAGTACAAATCGCCGAAGTAAGTTTCATCGGAAACCTTATTTTGTCCCTTATCGCGATAGTAATCGTTTTCAATTTGCTGCACCAAACTTTTAATACCCTTTTCATGGTACAGCTTGAGCAGTTTTTTATGTTTCGGAGCGCCGTGCTCGGCAATAAACAATTTGATGCCGGCTTCACGCTCTTTACCTTCCTTCAGCAATTGTTGGGCTTCAAGAATCAAACGGTTAACCAATCGGTTTTGATTGGCCACCAACCGCTCCACATAAGGTTTTAATTCTTTGAATTTATAGGATGTGCTGTCACCGCTAACAGGCCCGCTGATAATCAAAGGCGTACGCGCTTCGTCAATCAAAACGCTATCGACCTCATCCACAATCGCGTAATGATGGCCACGGGTTTGCACAATATCTTCCACACTGGAAGCCATGTTATCACGCAAATAATCGAAACCGAACTCATTATTGGTTCCGTAGGTAATATCACAGTTGTAAGCCTCACGGCGCTGAGCGGAATCCATATTGCTCAGGATAACGCCAACGGTAAGCCCCAAGAATTTGTAAATCTCACCCATCCATTCCGCGTCACGCTGAGCCAGATAGTCGTTCACCGTCACCAGATGAGCACCCTTGCCTTCCAACGCATTCAAATACAACGGCATGGTCGCCACCAACGTTTTACCTTCACCGGTGGCCATTTCGGCAATTTTACCCTGGTGTAAAACGACACCGCCGATTAACTGCACATCAAACGGAACCATATCCCAGGTGATTTCACGACCGACCACCTGCCATTTTTTACCGAGCAGGCGCTTACAAGCCTGTTTAACCACAGCAAAAGCTTCAGGCAAAATATCATCGGTTGTTTCGCCTGCTTTAAGTCGCTCGCGAAATTCATCGGTTTTTTTCTGTAACTCTTCGTCCGTTAGTTTATCATACTGGTCAAAATATTCATTGATTCTATAAACCAACGGCCAAATTTTCTTTACGTCACGTTCGTGTTTTGTGCCAAATATTTTAGTAATGATACTCATTTTATTTTAATACCCCTTTAATAGACGTTCCGCTAAAAATGTAGGTAACCCCGATTTGATTATTTTTTGATAGGTTTTTTCAACATTATAATTTAAACGAATGTATTTTAACGCCCCGTTATTCGGTTCGTAAATCACAAAACTTAATCTTGGATCCCCGTCTCTGGGTTGACCTATGCTCCCTACATTAACGATATATTTTTGATTTTGTTCAATCGTAATATCCGATTTTATGGCCTTTTCCGCAGTAAAAATAACCGGCACGTGGGAATGCCCGACAAAACAAACATTCTGTTTGAAACTTTCCATTTCCATGCGCGCATCCTCAACCGAAAGGATGTAATACCAATGCGAAGGATTGGAAGGCGAAGCATGGACAAAGATCATATTGTCGGTTTGGTAGATAAAAGGAAGCTGCTTAAGAAACTCCTGATTTTCTTTGGTTAGACGTTCCATCGTCCAGTAGGTCGCCATTTTAGCAAATTGATTAAAATATTCAATGCGCGCCAGACCGATGGCCGCATAATCATGATTGCCCATCAGCACCACATTGCAGCGCTGACGGACAATCTCAATACATTCATTGGGATTCGGGCCGTAACCGACAATATCTCCTAGGCAATAAATGTTTTTGATACCTTGCTCGTCAATATAACCCAAAGCCGTACTCAGCGCTTCAAGATTTCCGTGAATATCCGAAATAATTGCAATTGCCATCTTTAATCATCTAACCTGACTTTTGTATTCAAACCACGACCGGATTTTTTGATTAATTTTTCCTTCTTTAATTCTTTCAGCAAGGCATCCAATAATCCGTTAATAAATTTGCCGGTTTTCGGTGTGCTGTATTTTTTCCCGATCTCAATCATTTCATCGATAGTCACTTCCGGCGGAATATCTTCAAAGTACATAAATTCAACCAGAGCCATGCGCAAAAGAACGCGGTCAACGGGAGCGACCCGGTTGAAATCCCAATTGATTAATTTGGTTTTAATGCGCTCATCCAGATTATTTTTGTTTTCCAAATACAATCGGATTATTTTCTCAACAAAAGGACTAACGCTTTTGCCATCCCCTTCTTCTTCCAGTAAATATTCCAATTGTTCCGTAAAGGGAATCGGGTTGAATTCCAGCGCAAATAAAACCTTAAGAACAAGTTCCCGTTCTTCTCGTCGTGTCATTTTCACTCGTACGTATAAAATCCTTTTTTAGTTTTTCTTCCCAAATGGCCTGCTGCCACCATTTTTTTCAACAACGGGCAGGGGCGATATTTCGGATCGCCGAGTCCCTTGTACAAAACATTCATGATATGCAAACAAACATCCAAACCGATGAAATCCGCCAAAGTTAACGGCCCCATGGGATGATTCATGCCAAGTTTCATAACCGTATCGATGGCTTCCTTATCGGCAACGCCCTCCATCAGGCAATAAATGGCTTCATTAATCATGGGCATCAAAACCCGATTGGAAATAAACCCCGGATAGTCATTTACTTCAACCGGCGTTTTTTGCAGGGCCTTTGCCATATCGTAAACCGCCTGATAGGTTTCGTCGGAAGTGGCCAATCCGCGAATAATTTCCACCAATTCCATCACCGGTACCGGATTCATGAAATGCATGCCGATAACCTTATCCGGGCGAGAAGTTACCGCCGCCAATTCCGTAATGGAGATCGAAGAGGTATTTGATGCCAGAATGGTCTCCGAGGGACAGATGAAATCCAATTGTTTGAAAATATTCTTCTTCAATTCATCGTTTTCAATAACCGCTTCCACAACCAACTCGGCATTAGCTGCCGATTGCATATCCGTTGAAGTTTTTATTCTTTTTAACGTTTCATTTAATTGATCTTGCGTTATTGTACCTTTTTTCAATTGACGATTTAAGTTCTTCTCGATTTTCCCCAAGGCCGAATTCAGAATATCTTCCTGAATATCTATCAATGTCACATCGTTTCCGAATAATGCAAATACATGCGCAATGCCGTTACCCATGGTTCCGGCACCGATAACTGCTACTTTTTTACTCATTTTCTCATCTCCTTTTTAAATCGATTCCACAACTAATGCCGCTGCTTCTCCGCCGCCGATACACAACGACGCCACGCCGCGTTTGGCATTATTCTTTTTCATGGCAAACAGTAAGGTCGACAAAATCCGTGCTCCGCTTGCCCCGATAGGATGCCCGATAGCCACTGCTCCACCGTGAATATTTACCTTCTCCACCGGGATATTCAAAAAGCGGTTATTTACAATCGTAACAACGGCAAACGCTTCGTTGATTTCAAACAAATCGATATCATCAACGCTCAGTTCCGCTTTTTTCAATGCTTTGCGGATGGAGTCCGCAGGAGCTTTGGTAAAATATTCCGGCGCTTTGGCGGCAGAAGCTTGGGAAACAATTTTAAACAAAGGTTTATTACCCAATTCTTCCGCTTTTTCTTTGGCCATCACTACCACGGCCGCACCGCCGTCATTTATTTTAGAAGAATTCGCTGCAGTAACCGTGCCATCTTTTTCAAAAGCCGGACGTAATTTGGGCATTTTTTCAAAAATCACCTTGCCCGGTTCTTCGTCTTTATCCACAATAATCGGGTCGCCTTTTCTCTGAGGCACTTCCACCGGAACAATTTCAGCATCAAACCAACCCTCTTCCTGCGCTTTTAACGCCCGACGATAGCTAAGCGCAGCAAATTCGTCCTGCTCTTCACGGCTAACGTTGCATTCCCGCGCACATAATTCGGCGGCATTGCCCATGTGGAAATTATTATACACATCCCACAGCCCGTCTTTGATCATGCCATCAACCAACTCACCGTTACCCAACCGGTAACCATAGCGGGCCTTGGGCACATAATACGGAACTTGACTCATGTTTTCCATTCCGCCGGCAACGATAACATCGGCGTCGCCGACCATAATGGCTTGTGCAGCTAACATGACCGCTTTCAATCCGGAGCCGCAAACCTTGTTAATGGTCATGCATTCAACGGAAACATCCAGTCCTGCACCTAAGGCTGCCTGACGCGCAGGAGCTTGTCCTTCGTTGGCCGTTAACACATTGCCCATTATTACTTCATCAACCGCATCAAAAGGCGTTCCTGAACGCTCCAAAGCGGCTTTTATGGCAATACTACCTAATTTGGTGGCCGGTACATCTTTAAACACCCCGCCAAAACTTCCTACCGGGGTACGGGCCGCCCCAACAATCACAACTTCTCTTAACTGCTTCATTCTTAACTCCCCCAAATTTAACTGTAAGTTAAAGCAATCTAATCATTTTAGATAACCCATGCAAGCAACCGAAATGTAATTATGTTGAAGAATTTTCACGTTTTTTATCATACTTTTCATACGCGTTAATGATCTCTTTAACCAAAGGATGGCGCACCACATCCCGATCGGTTAATTGAATAAAAGAGATGCCCGGAATACCCGAAAGAATGTAAAAACTACTAACCAAACCCGATTCCTTTTTGGATGGTAAATCAATTTGCGTAATATCTCCGGTAATGACGCATTTGGAATTTATTCCGAGACGCGTTAAAAACATTTTCATTTGCATAAACGTTGTATTTTGCGCCTCATCCAAAATGACAAAGGCATTGTTAAGGGTACGTCCGCGCATGTAGGCCAAAGGCAAGATTTCAATAATCTGCTGATCTAAAAATCGTTTTAAAAGATCTTTGGGCACCATGTCTTCAAGAGCATCATAAAGCGGTTTTAAATAAGGATCTATTTTTTCTTTATAGTCGCCTGGCAAATACCCTAGGCTTTCACCGGCTTCAACGGCCGGACGCGCCAAAACGATCTTTTTAACCAAATTATCTTTTAAATAGGCTACCGAAAGCGCAACGGCCAAATATGTTTTACCCGTTCCCGCCGGGCCAACGGCAAATAAAATATCATTTTTTTGAATGGCCTTTAACATTTTTTCCTGGCCTTCGGTTTTGGGCTTAACCGCTCCCAGGAACGTTTCAAGGGCAGGAATTTCATGTTTGGCTTTTAAGGCAGGTGATGGTTCAACGGAGGTTTTGCGCACAACCGATCGCGCAATTTGAATGGAAGTAATGACATCATTCTTGCTGAATATTTTATCCTTTTTGGCAGCGGAGACGAGGTCTTCCAATACATGAAGGGTACTTTCCACCTCGTCTTGTTGACCGATTATTTTAATCTCCCGTCCCCTTGCAACCAAACGTACACGAAAATAATCTTCAATCAATCGTAAATTGGCATCGTTTTGTCCAAAAACAGCAATAGAGCTAACCGTATCCGGAACGATAAAAATCTTTTCAATGACTTCTTCCATTCTCCCTCTTCCCTAACACAAAAAAAGGCTTTCAGGAACAATACCCGAAAGCCTTTTGAAGATCAATTTCAATATATATTAGCGTGCAATTTTCAGAACTTGGAATGGATAGATCAAATTGGGATCCGTAATGAAGCTCTTGTTCGCTTCATAAAGTTTTTGCCATTTAAAGGAATCACCATAAACATTGGGATATCCGGCAATCTTGGATAAGAATTCACCTTTTTGTACCAAATGTTCGTTGGGGCCAACCGCTCTCGGAATCGCCAGAACCTGGTTCGGGAAAATCAAATCCGGATTTTTAATCTGATCCAAATTGGAAGTGTAAATACGCCACCATGCATGGGGATTACCGTAAATATCATCTTTACCGGCGATCTTCCACAGATAGTCGCCTTTCATAACGGTGTATGTCGGCGGAACGGCTGTTTTGGCTTTTTCTTTTGCCTGATCAATCAAGCTCTGAATTTCATTGATCAATGCCTGATTTTCGGCAATTACGGAAAACGGATTTTCTTTAAATTTGTCTAATTTTGCCTGTAATGAATCAATCTCATTGCTCTTACTGTAAATTTCTTCGGGCGAAAGATTCAGGAAAGCACGGGCATCGTCACGTAATTGTGCCAAATCAGATTTGTAGGCTTCGTATTGTTGTTTGTCTTGTTTCGCAAGCGTAAAAATTTCTTGCCAGGTTTGATCGATCTGAGCCTGCAAAGAGTCATATTCTTTTTTCAGTTGTTCGATTTTTGCTTCTTCTTCGGCAATGCCTTTTTTAGCTGCATCCAGGCGTTTTTGCCAATCAGCCAACAAGGCATTGTATTGTTCCTGCGTCATTTCTTCATAATTGTAAGATTGTTGTGCTAAGATAACATTAGCGAAAACGAGTGACAGGAACAAGCTAACAATTAGTGTCATTCTTAATTTCATATCCTTTTCTCCTTTTTTACAAACTTGTTAAACTTATTCTGCTGCAGGTTTTTGAAAGTTTTGGACATTTTCTTTGTCGGCTTTAACCTTTTGTAATTCAGCTTTTTTAGCCGCAACTTTCTTTTCCCATTCCTGTCTCTCAGCCTTTTTCTGAGCTAACGTTTTTTCAGCAGATAAAGCAGCCGCTTTGGTTTCTTCCAAAGTTTTGATTTGTTCTTCACTTGGTTTCCATTTACAGCTACTTAGCGAAAGCATTGCAATGCTTGCTACCGCTATCATAACGATTTTAAACTTCTTCATACGACACGCCTCCTGGATTAGATTACAAAATTACTAATTTTTTATCTAAACGAAGCTAAGAAATTAAACTATTTTTGTCAAGCATAATTTGATTTAGATCAAATGATTTCAGTCATTAACCCGCTTTGTTTCAACCTTGATTTTTAACTCTGCCAATTGTTCCGGCGAAACTTCCGATGGCGCTCCGTCCATTAATGAAAGCGCTGAACTTGTTTTCGGGAATGCAATAACGTCCCGAATCGATTCCGCCCCGGTTAAAATCATTACCAACCGATCCAAACCGAACGCAATGCCGCCATGGGGAGGCGCGCCATATTCAAGAGCTTCCAACAAAAAGCCGAATTTGGTTTCCGCTTCCTTTTTGCCGATTTTTAGAATTTCAAACATTTTCTCTTGTAAGGAACGTTGGTGATTACGAATGCTTCCTCCGGCGATTTCGCTACCGTTAACCACCAAATCGTAGGCTCTTGCCAATACTTTTTCCGGATGAGAATCCAATAGCGATAAGTGCTCCGGTTTCGGGCTGGTAAACGGATGGTGCCTTGCGACATAGCGATTTTCTTCTTCACTGAATTCTAACAAGGGGAAGTCAACAATCCAAACAAATTCAAATTTATCCGACGGCATTAATCCCAATTCCTGTCCGATTTCCAAACGCAACTGCCCCAAAACGGAATAAGTAACATCGTAAGAATCCGCCACAATTAGAATAAGACTGTTATCGCCAAGTTCCATTTTTTGAATCAATGCCTCCCGTTCCGCCTCACTAATGAATTTTGCTACACTTCCTTTGAACGCGCCGTCTTTATAAATCAAATAGGCCAAACCTTTGGCGCCTAATTCCTTGGCACGATCGGAAAGCGCATCGATTTTTTTCCGTGAGAACTTATCCGCCGGCCGAACGGCAATGGCGGCAACGCGCCCTTCTTGTTCAATAGCTGAACGGAAGACCTTGAAATCACTTTGGGCGAAAATCTCATTCAGCGTGATAATCGGCATGCCAAATCGCAAATCGGGTTTGTCATTGCCGTAAGTTTCGAAAGCTTCCCGATAACTCATTCTCCGGATAGGCATGGGAATATCAAAGTCCACAATCTCTTTGAATAATTTTTGTACCAATCGGCTGGAGATATCTATGACATCATTCTCATCAACAAAGGACATTTCCACATCGATTTGCGTAAATTCTGGCTGACGATCTTTGCGCAAATCTTCATCGCGGAAGCATTTGACGATTTGGAAATAACGCTCGAAACCGGCAATCATTAATAATTGTTTATAAGTTTGCGGAGATTGAGGCAAGGCATAGAATCTGCCGGGAAAATTACGGCTCGGGACCAAAAAGTCGCGTGCGCCTTCCGGAGTACTCTTCATGAGAAACGGCGTTTCAATTTCCACAAAATCATGTTCATGGTAAAAATCGCGCACAAGCTTATAAACATTGCTGCGGGTTATTAAATTTTTTTGCAAACGGCTGCGCCTTAAATCCAAATACCGATACTTCAGGCGGATTTCTTCGCTTACCTCTATTTGATCGTTAATTTCAAAAGGTGTTGTTTTGGCTTTATTTAAAATTTCCAATTCATGCACATGTACTTCAATGGCTCCGGTATGTAATTTTTTATTGATGGCTTCCGGAGGGCGTTTTTGAACAATGCCCTTAACCGCCACCACATCTTCGGTACGCAAATTCTTGGCTTTTTCGTATGTTTTTTGATTGACCTGCGGATTAAAAACCACTTGGGTTAAACCGTGTCGATCACGTAGATCGATAAAAATCAAACCGCCATGATCGCGCCATTTATTCACCCAACCGTTAAGAATTACTTCTTTACCGACAAAAGACTCGTTTAACTCCCCACAATGATGCGTACGTTTCATTGTAACTCCATTAGATTTAGTCTAAAAAATCCCTCTTTAATTAAATTTCAATCCTTTGAATAAAAATTGGTTCTAAATATATTATGAAAGTGCGAATTCTACAAATAAAAAAAGCCACCGATTGGTGGCTTTCTAAGATAAAGTTTAAATCTTTTTCTATGTTGTAAATACAAACTTTTGTCGGAATATGGCACGCCCCTCTTTAGGATCGATAGGATCAAATCGCCAAGCACGGATGCGTCGGGAAATACAGCTTTCCACTTTGGTATTATTTAAGGTCGATTGAATCACACGCACCGCACTTACGCGTCCGCTTGGTTCAATAGTGAACTGCACGGTAATGCTGCCTTTTAAATTGGGATTAAGACGAGCAACACGTTTGTAGCAGTCAACGATTGCATCCTGATGTTTGTTGATTATAGCTGCTATTGCATCCGCAGACCTAGCGGTGGCTTTAGCCGCATGTCCTGTTACGCGACCCTTACCCATTTTCAGAGAAAAATCTCCTTGTCGGGCAATCGAATAATTGCCAGTCTCGCCAACGCCACCGGTAACAATATCATCAATACCCACGCCTTTTGCATTTCCGGTGCCACTGCCAACGGTTCTTGCTCCCAAACGAGAGTGTCTTTGTTCCGAAGAAGCGTTTTGTAAAGAGCTTACACCACTTAACAATTTATCCAAGTCATTAACGCCGCCGCCACCGACATCCGTTAAAGCACCCGCTTCGGCAACACCAACGCCCTGACCGTTGGAAGCGGTCAGCACACCCAATACACCGCCACCGGCCACTTTGGAAGCCAAAGCATTGCGTTGACTGCGGCGCACTTGTTCGGCACGGCGTCTACGCATCGCGCGTTGCGAGGCGGAAGCACCCCGACCTTCCACACGTTTTCCTTGGTCCTTTTTCGCGCGAACATCCGGTTGTTCGGGTTTAGGCTGTTCAACAATCGTTTCCTCGGCAACACCCGGGCCTTCGTTCGTTGGTGTTTTCTTTACTTCCGGCGTTTCTGCCACCAATTCCGCCTCATATATTTTCTTCAGGTAAGTCTTCTTAATGGCTTGCTCTACTTGTTCCTGGGAAAATTGAACATGTGAAAGGTATATAATGAATCCATAAATTACTGCCAGAGAAGCAATAAGTATAATATAGAAGCGCCGATCCAGCTCTTCCCAAATATTCCTTTCAAATTCTTTCGGAAAGGCGTGAATACCAAAATTCCTGCTTCGGTCACGCCTATTTGCTTGTTGTTGTACTCCTGGCATGATACTTCTCT
>JALWEA010000256.1 GCA_027039465.1 Calditrichia bacterium
TAATAGATATCTTTCCACCAAATCCTTTTTAGCAAAAGAATGGGGAACCATTGCCTGGATTAAATTAAGTTGCCCGTCTTCTCGACATTCGTTCTTTAGTATTTTCAAAAGGAATTGTTTCTGGTCATCTGAAATAATTTGTGCCATATCCATACCCAATAGACGCGCCCCTGCGAATTCAAGATCATATTCTTCATCTTTTAATAATTCATTATATTCCGAATAAAGCCGTTCCAAATTCCCTACTTCGGCATAGTATTTCAAATAAAGTGCCAAATCCATTGCATCTTTGCGATTGTATTCACTTCTATCGCTCCAAGCAACCAATTTTAAAATGCTCATTCCTACAATTGACGCACATTTAAGTTTCAAGAGGAGCACATCATCAAGGATTATTTCAATTGAATCTTGCAAAGCTTCATTAAATCCCAATATATTTAGTGAGGTTGCGTGATCCGGAGGCCAGCGAACATAACCGTCTGCATCGGCGATTGTCCCAAAGGGTATTACATCAATCGGTAATTCGTCCTCCCCGTATACCAATCTTTGTTTTTTATCTCCCTTTTTGAACTTTCCACTACTTTGTAATGAAGTCATTAATTGCTCATAAGAATTCCAATCTTTGATTGAAATGGCAATGTCTAAATCGTACGTCGTTAAGCCGGTATTAATACCATAACCATACTGTAAAATAAGATCACGTGCGGTTGCCCCGACAATAAAGAAAGGGATTCCAAGCTGATCGGTTATTTTTTTAATATTAGCTAAAGGTTTTACAAGAAAGTCAACTTTACCCGATATATTTAGCAATTTCTTTTTCATAAATTAGGTTTCCAACCTCAATGTTTCTCGGATCGCCGGTTGCTAATAAATCTGCATAAACTAAAATAGGAGGAACCACATTCTGTTCCGGCAAATCATGCCAAAACTTCTTTAACACTTCAACCGAACCGTCTGCATCTTTTTGCATTTTAAAATCAATTAAAAACGGATTCGGCCATTGTTCTACGTAAACAGTCATCTTTTGTGGTTTTAAATATTTTGTTAATAGCCACGCGGCAACCTCTCCGCTCCAATAAACCTGATATTTTTTTAGATTAGTATTGATCCACCAATTTTCATCCTTAGGTTTGAATTTGCCCAATATTAATTTCGGCCTTAGCACATCCGGGAAAAGCATAATCCAGCGTTCCAGCAATTCTTTTTTTTGCTTTAAAATTCGTTTGTTTTTTCCAATCTCAATTAGGAACCCCATTTCTTTTAATTCTTGCATTATCTTTGCAACGGAACCCAAGGCCACACCGGCTTTTTGAGCAATTAGGCGGAATGATTTACTTTCCAATCCCGGTTCGGAAAGAAGTACAAAAATAATACGCAAACCGGCAGGCCTCCAAATACGGCGTATTGTTTCAGACGGTTTATTTTGCAATTTTTTGTTACCCTTTGTAAAAACAAATAAAGTTGGTAGGTTCAAAAAACTGTTCCCCGCACTATCGATAAAATAAACATTCATTTCTTTTAACCGATCGGCCAAACGCGGGTTTACATAATTTGTAAGTAGAACAGCCGGAGATTCCATTTTAGCAAGCTTTGATAAAATAGTTCCCAAATTGCTCATGGTAACGGAAGGAACAACCATCCCGTTTAATTGATAGCTTCTTGTTTGATGCTTAATCGTAATTTGGATATGCTGATTATTGGTTTGATTGAACGCAAAATCTCCATTTACCAGCTTTTGAAACTGTTGTATCAAATTTTCGAGCAGTTTATCAAATTGGGTTTGCTTCATTACTTTTGTTCACTTTTTAAATATGTTCATTTTTTGTGAACATAATAAAATAATGAACAAAAATCAATTATTATTCAGTGTTATGAGAGAACCCTATTGAATTCAATTAATGCGGGTCAATCGTTGTTGCCGTTCGGCGGTCACAAAAATACCGGCCTTCCCCTCCAAGGGACATTTGGTGACGCAAATACCGCAACCGATGCACAATTCGGCTACAACATAGGGATACTTAACTTTTTTGGTTTCGCCGGTTTCGGGGTTCGTATAATCACGTTCTTCGAACTTAATGGCTTTGTCCGGCGTAGGACAATGTTCTTCGCACACCAGGCACTCTTCATTGCGGGCATAAGGAATGCACAAGTTCTTGTCAAAATGCGCCAACCCCATCGGTGTTTTTTGCTTAACTTCCAAAGGCAAAGGCAAGATGGCCTCCGTTGGGCAAACCTGACCGCACAAATTGCATTCGTACTCACAGTATCCCACACGCATTTCGGCCACAGGCAGCCACAAATCGTCAATGGAATTTTGAATGCCGGACGGTTGCAAACAGGCACCGTTGGAAGCACACACCCGCACGCATTCCATGCAACGGATGCACTTATCTCGGAAATCTTCCTCAGGCAGGGCACCAGGCGGCCGAATTTGTTGATCGTAATGGGATTTGTTTTTCAGATGAAGCCCGATTAAGCCCAACGCCGTTACACTAGCCAGCGAGGTGCCCAAAAACTGCCGTCTGGAATAATCGACTTGAGAGCGGTAAGGTTTCCAACGCCATTCATACGAAATGGATTTGTACTTTTCAGGGCACGTATCCGCGCAACTAAAACATTGGATGCATTCCACTTTACTGTTTCGCGTAAAATCATTGGCCGGAATCGCACCCATCTTGCATTCCGTTTGGCACAAACCGCACGCCGGGCACGACGGCCGGACAACGCGTTCCAAAAAACGAAATTGAGACAAAAATCCCAATAAGGCACCTGCCGGACACAAATACCGACACCAAAAACGACGACTTAATTTTTCACCGGCCAAAATGAGACCGATGAAAAGCGCAATCCAGAAAAGTTGTTGATAATGCGCCTGATTCTCGGGCATGATGATATTCTTGTATTGATCATAAATAAAATAAGGTACATTCCCCAAAAAAGACACGTTGCTAAATGCAATTAATGTGTTTTCCGTAAATAAGGTTAGAATCGGATAAAATACAATGGCCAACGCACGATTAAAAATCGATAAAGGATCTAAATAGCCCCAGAGATGAACCGAAAACAAAGCCATTATGAGCAACCCAACCAACAAAGCAAATTTCAGGTAACGTAATTTTTCAAATTTCTGCGTTTTGCGATTATCGGGCGATTTCAAAATCTTGCTCGTAATATCCAGTAAGGTTCCCAGGGGGCAAACCCAGCCGCAAAATACACGCCCTAAGAACGGAGTGATCAATAAGATAATCAGTGCAGGCCAAAAAATTAAATGCAGGTGCAAATCTTTAATAAACAAAAAAACAGGCGCAAGCGGGCTGAAACGTAAACCGATTTCGGTCACGATACCCGAATCATACGGATAACGCGTCAATAAAAACAGGAAAATAAAAAACAGAAAAAAAACAATTTGGCTGGTGCGACGAATCTTACTCAGCTTCAATCTGCCTCTCCGTGTGAAATTCCGAATCGTTGCCTTTGCATGGCTCCATTAAAATCGCATATTCAGATTATTGAGCAATTGGGGATTATTTTAAACTATTCCCTTCTGCGGCGATAGGCAAAACTATGCCAATCGTACTTTGCGTACCTTCAGCTTTTTGCGATCGTATTTGGCCAAACCTTTTTCGTAAGCTTTTTGAATATGCGGAATATCATTTAACGTAAGACCGAATAACGATAATGCGAGATAATCCGCAGAAACCGTGCAATCGCTCAAAATCAACGTTTTGGTCAGCTTAACGTCTTTGGGGTTGCCCCCTACAGGCCCGTTTGCCGTCAAAATACGGTACGCATCGATAATGGTCAAAGTAGGTAAAATTTTGCGATCAATATCCGTTAGCTTTTCCTCGAAATTATTATGAATCAGTCCCCGATTATCACCCATTACCCCCATTAGATTCTTAAGACCTAATGTTACTCCTGATATTGAATGTTGCTTGGCAATAGGAATATTAATGACCTTATCCGCCTTCAGGTACTCTTCGTAAATCGGCCATTCGCTAATGATCTTGCCGTCGATTTTAATCGGTTTGAAGCGATTTTTGCGTACCTGTTCCACTTTGGCTCCGGCTTTTTTGGCATATTCTGCAATTTTACTAGAACGGTAAGAACGGCGCGGATTGTTGCAGGTACGATCAAAAACTTTAACTTCTTTGGCACCGGCATCTTTACAAGCCTTTACCACAGCGGCGACCAATTGCGGATTGGTCGTGGCGGCCAATTCCGGCAGGCGGTCCCAGGCGATATTGGGTTTAACCACAACCACATCGCCTTTTTTTATGAAACGCTGCAAACCGCCGAATTCCTGCAAAGCACGGGCGAGCAAAGCTTCGGGCTCTCCGTTTTCCACCCAGACTGCCTGAGGCAGGTTACTTTCCGCCAGTAAAAAAGAATGCTTGGCCAACGGCAATAAACCGAGGCTAAGCGCACCCGTGGAAAGAACGCGCATAAATCGACGACGTTTCATGAGAACCTCCTGCAAAAAGTTTGCACCACACAATATAAACGGCGGAACGGATGTTTGCAAATGGAGGAAAAAGATGGGGATGCTAATGTTAAGAGTTAAGAAGTTAAGGGTTAAGGGTGATGCGTTATTCGTGTATCTGTATATCCATTAATCAGAAACCGCGGCGGCGGGCCATCATTCCTAAACATAACTCTGTCGGGTGAGGAATTCCTACGCAGTCTCCACCCCCTGTTATCCCCCTCATAAGGGGACACAAAATGCTTTGGTAAGTCTCTTGCCCGGTTGGGAAAATGATTTTCGGCTATAGTGAAATAGCATCCAACAAACTGCTTAGCAAATAAGGCATTGGGCAAAATTCAACGAATTGCTTTTTGTTTCCCTGCGGGGGAATTTAAGGGGTCTAAAAGGCCCGTTACTGCTGTGGAGGAGATTGCTTCACTCGTTCCTCGTTCGCAATGACAGTCCTTAACGGACAACGTTCCTCTTAACTCTTATACCCTTAACCCTTAACGAGCTTCCTACACCCCATTTAACTATTCAACAATTCAACCAATTCCCAATTCCACCCCCTGTTGTCCCCCTCATAAGGGGACACAAAATGCTTTGGTAAATTTTGCCCGGTGAGAAAATGATTATTGGTTTGAGTAAAATTACATACATCAAACTACTTGGCAATTAGGGCATTGGGCAAAATTTAAAGGACCGTTTTTTATCTCCCTGCGAGAGGGATTTAGGGGGTCTAAATGGTTCGTTGCCACTTTGAAAGGGATTGCTTCCCCGCCTCAGGCGGGTCGCAATGACAGGCCGATTGTCATCGCGAGGAGCGAGCGCAGCGAGCGACGTGGCGATCTCTTCCGTAGTGAGTGCATCACTCTCCGGCTTACGATCGTTCGCAATGACAGCCATTAACGAATAACGTTCCTCTTAACTCTTATACCCTTAACCCTTAACGAGCTTCCTACACCTCATTTAACCATTCAACAATTCAACCATTTAACTTTTTACGATTAACGGATATACGAATACACGAATACACGAATAACAGTTAACGCCTTTCCCATTCCCCACACTTGTGCTTGTTTTTAAATGTTGCAAATGCTAAATTGCTAATCCGTAATGCTTTTAACTATTGGGAGGTACTGTGTCTCGATTAATGGTTTCCATTTCCGGTTTACGTGGTGAAATCGGTTCCACGCTTACACCTCAGGTCATTCAAAAATACACGCTCGCCTTTGCCAAATATATTAAAGGCGGAAAAGTTGTCGTTGGGCGCGACTCACGCGTTTCCGGGCCGCTGATTACGGACATTGTTAAGGGTTGTCTGGTTGCCAGCGGTTGCGAAGTGATAGACATCGGTATTGTAACAACTCCGACCGTCGAATTGGAAATTGTGCATCATCAGGCTGCTGGAGGCATTGCCATTACGGCCAGCCACAATCCCATTCAATGGAACGGCCTTAAATTCATGGCACCGGACGGTCGTTTTTTGCCGCCCGACCAAGCCGAACAGGTGTACGCCATGGCCGATCGTGAAGAAGCCGACTTGAAATCCTGGGATCAATTGGGACAGGTCGTTCCGAATGATCAGGCCATTCGCCGTCATATTGACAAGGTTTTGAGCATTTCTTATTTGGATGTGGAAGCCATCCGCAAGCGGCACTTTAAAGTGGCGGTTGACACCGTCAATGGTGCCGGTGGCGTTATTATTCCCCAATTACTCGAAGAATTAGGCTGCGAAGTGACCGCCATTAATCGGGAACCCAACGGTCGATTTGCGCACACTCCGGAGCCCCTGCCCGAAAATTTAACGCAGCTAAGCGAGACCGTGCGCAAGGTAAAAGCCGATGTGGGCTTTGCTGTTGATCCGGATGTGGATCGTTGTGCTATTGTGGATAACGAAGGAAATCCCATCGGAGAAGAATACACGTTGGTCATTGCCGCCAAGTTGGTATTCAGTAAAACGTTAGGGCGGATGGTAATCAACATGTCCACCTCACGCGCTTCGGAAGATATTGCCAAATATTACAACTGCATGGTGGTTCGCAGTAAGGTGGGCGAAATCAACGTGGCGGAAAAAATGAAGGAAATCGACGCCATTATCGGCGGGGAGGGCAACGGCGGAGTTATTTTGCCGGAAGTCCATGTGGGACGCGATGCGCCGGTGGCCGTTGCATTAACCTTGCAGGCTCTTTTAGAACATGGTGGAACCATGAAGGAGCTGAAAGCTTCGCTGCCACAATATGAAATGGTCAAGAAGAAAGTGGCCATTGCGGATCTGGATCCCGATCAAATTTTGGCCAGGCTGCAAGAAAAATACAAAGACTACGACATTAATACGTTGGACGGTTTGAAAATCGATTTTGAAAAAAGCTGGGTTCATTTGCGTAAATCCAACACGGAGCCCATTATGCGCGTTATTGCCGAGGCGCCGACATTAAAGGAAGCCGAAGCCCTAGCCGACCGCTTTATTGAAGAAATTCGTAATATTTAAGCGCATTACGCTGAGCCCTAATCAATTCCGAATTCCGAATTCCAAGTTCCCAGTTCCTGATCGACAGCCGGAATTCAGGAATTCAACTGACTGAGATTTGAAATTTTTAACGTTTGGGAGAATTTTTCCCATGGCAGAAATTACACCCGATGTAATCGAAAAAATTATTACGCAGGTCATTAAAGAAACCCGATCCGATACGGTGCGCCCGTTCTCCTACGATGCGGCCAATGAATTGATTTCATTCGGCGCAGATCGCATCGGCGCGGAAGGACCGACCTGTCCGCCCAAATACGAGCTGGCCAAATGGATTGATCATACGCTTTTAAAACCGGAGGCCACGAAAGAACAAATCGAAAAAATCTGCGATGAAGCCATTCAATACAATTTTGCTTCCGTGTGCGTAAATCCCACCTGGGTACCTTTGGCTTACCGAAAATTGCGCGGCCATTCGCCCAAAGTCGTTACGGTAATCGGTTTTCCCCTTGGTGCTACTTTCCCTGAAGTGAAGGCCAAGGAAACGGAATTGGCTATTGAAAGAGGCGCCGATGAAGTGGATATGGTCATCAATATCGGGGCGTTAAAATCCGGTGATTTGGCCTTAGTGGAGCATGATATTCGCTCGGTGGTCCGGGCTGCACGCCGGCACATTGTAAAAGTGATTATTGAAACCTGCCTGCTGACCGACGAAGAAAAGGTAACGGCTTGCACCATTGCCATGCATGCCGGGGCCAATTACGTTAAAACTTCCACCGGGTTTAGCAAGGGCGGCGCTACGGTTAAAGATGTGGCGCTCATGCGTAAAGTGGTCGGTTCCAAATTGGGTGTTAAAGCCAGCGGCGGTGTGCACACTTACGAAGAAGCCTGCCAAATGGTTGAAGCGGGTGCAACGCGTATTGGCGCCAGCGCCAGTGTAGCTATTGTGAGCAATGGCAGTGCAGCATCCAAGCCCGGTTATTGATGGGACGGGAGAAGAGGTTAAGAGTATAATTGTTAGAAGTTAAGAATAGATAAATGGTCGTTAGCAGTCTAAAAAAAATAAAGGCTATCTACCATGAAATTCCAGAGTATGAAGGATATCAAAGCAGAAGGATTTGTTGGGTTTGAAAAAATTAGCGATATGATGTCAAATGAATGTATAAATGTTCCAAAAGTTAAAGGAATTTACTTAGTAATAACAAATGAAAAACCAAAATTTTTAAAAGAAAATGTTGGAGGCCATTTTAAAGGGAAAAATCCAACCGTGCCTATTTCAGAATTGGAAGCAAATTGGGTAGACAATACAATTGTAATTTATATTGGAAAAGCGGGTGGTGGTACTTCAAAGGCTACCTTAAACTCCCGTCTAAAACAATATATGAAATTTGGTAGCGGACAACCGGTTGGTCATTGGGGTGGTAGATTAATTTGGCAGCTATCAGATAATAAAAATTTTACTATCTGCTGGAAAGCAACTCCAAATGAAAATCCGAGAAAATTGGAAAAAGATTTAATCGCTGAATTTGAAAACAACTACTTGAAAAAACCTTTCGCGAATTTGCAAGGATAAACATAATGACACCTGAACAATATGAAAATCACGTCGCAGAATATTTTAAAAATAATGGTTATAAAGTGGAACTAACAAGTTTTACAAATGACTATGGTGTGGATGTTTTTGCTTTTAAAAATTCGAAAAAATATGCGATTCAAGCAAAAATGTTCGGGAACACTTCAAGAAAAATAAATAGAAAAATGGTTATGGAGTTGCATGGTGCAAAAGATTATTTTGACTGCAATCATGCAATCATTGTTACTGATGGTGAAATACTCTCTGATGCAAAACAAGTAGCAGATAAATTAAATATAGAATTAATCTACTTATCTTCTAATTCAGTTATCAAGAAAAATTATGAAACTGATTTGAATTTTGATTATATATGGCAGAAATATATTATGCCGCTTCAGGGTAAGACCCTATTTAGAAATAATGGTGATACAAATGTAATTACTAAAGTTGATTGGGGCGGAATTGAACGAATTACATCTAATCAAAAATCACAAAAAATAGATATAGAAATTTTCAGACAGACTTTTAACTACCTTCTAAAACATGGCAGTATTACCAGAAAGAAAATAAATGAAGAATATTCCAAAAGGGCATCATCGGGAATTGTGTTGATTTTATCTCAAGTGCCCTTCATCGAATTAAATTTAGACAGACCAATGAGTTTGAAATTAATAAAATGAATTTTGCAAATACATACAAAATGCTAACACATCAATTAAGCTAAGTTTACCGCATTTGCGATTTCTTACATTTTTGAAGATCATTTAAGAATAGCAAATCAGCTTATCGGTAAGCCATTAATTGAGTATTCGTAAAGGTTGGTTGTCCATTGTTCCATGATCGAGCTTAATAACGGAAGTCCGCTCCAAGCCATAAGTTACCGGTTCTTAATTTCTCCAACGGCGATGAAGATTTGCTGCAAAAATTCCTTGTTAGAAATTTGAAGTGAAAATAGAAATCAAAACAATTCGTGCAATTCCGTGAAATCGTAAAATAAGTGTTCTATTTTTGTTCGTTTTGTATTAAATCCCTATTTTACATTAATTTGTAAATTAAGTTATCAAAGAATTGAAATAACGTCCTTTTTGCATCCTTGTTTTTAATTGGTATGATATTTGTCTTTTTAACGAATAGATTTAAATGGCGCATTACAAAATTCGGGAAACATTTTCCTTAAACGATCTCTAACCGGAATTTACTACACAGAACCGATTTAAGTTGTTAAATTGATTTCCTGAGACGGAGGTTCTTAAAATGCGGCCGTTCCGGTTGGTTCCTCCGTTGCTTCCAATATGAGGAATTTAAAATTATGAATTTCTTTAAAATCGCTTTTTGCAATGTTGTTTTCGGCCTGGCTTTTTACGGTTTATTTTTGGCAGCGCCGCTTGGCGCGCAAGAAATGGCAGCCAAGCAACCATTCACTTTCCCCAAATATGCCCTGGAGTTCCAAATCCAAACCATCAGAAATTTTACATCAATTAAAGGGCTGAACGGCCTGATGTTTTCCGGGCGCTTGCGGATCGGGCCACGTTCGGCTCTGCGCCTGGGAATTACGGAGGATGTGCGTCATGATAAAATCACATCGAATGGATACCGCATTTCGTCCGGCACAAACAATGATACTTTGAACCTAAGTACCAAAAGCACCTACCAACGCACCCTTCATGGTCTTCGGCTGGATTACCTGTTTTACCCTTTTCCCGATCGTACGATTAAATGGTATATTGGCGGCGGCCCGGGCTTTTCATTTAATTTAATAAATGAAAAAAGTTATGCTCGAAAATCCAAAAGAAAGATATTCCTGTATTCTTTGAAAATACTCACCGGTATTGAGTGGTTTATCGGTAAAAAATTCAGCCTTCATTTGGAATACGGACTGGAAGCCTGTTACGAACATTATTCATACTTTAATAGCAGAAATCCTTTTTCGAAAACATACAAATCCAATTCCGATATATTTAACATTGCTCCTTCGGATATCGTGCTCGGGTTTAGTCTTTATTTTCAATGAGTTATGAATTAAGTGGGAGAAATAGTCATGAAGTACGCACGTTTTTTTGTTTTGTCGATTTCCTTTTTGATTGTTCTGTACAATCTTTCATTTGCGCAGAACAAAACCGAAGCAACCCAAAAACCGTTTCATTTTAAAAAATATGCTTTTCAGTTTACCGTGCCGAACTTTTTAAAATTTTCCGGTTTTGAGGGTTCGTTGATTTCAATGAAATATCACATTAATGATCATTCCGCCTTGCGCATTGGTGTAAACGTGAATTTGGGCTCATCAAAAAATAATGATCAAAAAAATAGTAGGCCCGATAGTCTTTACACTGATAATAAGAGAAATGATCACTCTTACTCTTTTTCCATTTCTTTGCCCTATCTTTATTATTGGCATCCGCAAAAAGCCATTAAATTTTATTCGGGCATAGGCCCGCGTTTATCTTATGGCTATTATTATTCGAAAACCCATCAACAATTTGATGCTCCGCAACAAAGCTGGAAAGATATCTCCGATCAGAAAACCGCTGCTTATGGAATTGGCCTGCGCGCTTTGGCCGGAGTGGAATGGTTCTTTCATCAAAGTATGAGTTTGAGTTTGGAATACGGGGCTTTACTGGATTACAATCATTCAAAAATTACTTCTAATTCCGAATCGATCAAACAAACAAGTGTAAGACAGGAACGAACGCAAACAAGAAACTATTGGAAATTCTATCCCAAATCCATTTTCCTTGTGTTGAGCGTTTACCTATGAACAAAATCGAAGAAAATGTGGATTTACCTGTTCCGCGCGGGCCAAATAAGAAATAGGCGGTTTGTGGCGGATTGAAAAATCTTGGAATTTAAGTTTCCATTTTTCCTCGAATTTTGGAATCACCGATTCCAAAATCACGAGATATTTTTTAGATACGCAAGAATAATACCGTACTTTCCTCGAATTATTAAGTTAGTTACATGAACTGATTGAGAACTAAACTGGGAATTGGGAACTGGTGTTATCGTTATTCGTGTATTCGTTAATCGGAAACCGCAACGGCGGGTCGTCATTCTTAACCATGGCTAAGTCGAGTGAGGAATTCTTATGTATTCTCCACCCCCTGTTGTCCCCCTCATAAGGGGACGCAAAATGCTTTGGTAATTTTTGCCCGGTTGGGAAAATGCGGGGTTGTCATTCCGAAGTTGGGAACCATGGCTGGTGCCATGGATTATTAAGATAGTGACATGAGGCCAAACCTGTCATTCTGAATGGAGCGAAGCGGAATGAAGAATCCCTAACATTATTCATGGCCGTTTCCGCAATAAAATATTGCGATTTGGAGGCGTGCTGTGGAGGCGTCCCGATAGAATGAAAAAGTTTTGATGGACGATTGTTTTTTCCACCCCCTGTTGTCCCCCTCATAAGGGGACGCAAAATGCTCTGGTAATTTTTGCCCGGTTGGGAAAATGCGGGGGTGTCATTCCGAAGTTGGGAACCATGGCTGGTGCCATGGATTATTAAGATAGTGACATGAGGCCAAACCTGTCATTCTGAATGGAGCGAAGCGGAATGAAGAATCCCTAACATTATTCATGGCCGTTGCCGCAACAAAATATTGCGATTTGGAGGCGTGCTGTGGCGCCGTCCCGATGGAATGAAAAAGTTTTGATGGACGATTGTTCTTTCCACCCCCTGTTGTCCCCCTCATAGGGGGACGCAAAATGCTTTGGTAAGTTTTGCCCGGTGGGAAAAACTGTCGGGGCTGT
>JALWEA010000257.1 GCA_027039465.1 Calditrichia bacterium
ACAGCTTAGCGGCTTCCAGGATTTCCGTTTCATTGGTCTCGGGATTCACGCCGACGGAATCTTTAATCCACTTTTGAGCAATGGCTTCGGCTTGGTTAGGATCCGCTTTGGGAATTTTATTCAGCACGCTTTCAAGTTCAACATGGTTCAATGTCAATCCCAATGCGTTTAAATGGTCGGCGTAGCGTTGCACATAATCATCCGGAAACGGCACATGGTAATCCATACCAAACACATCGTACTGACCCAAAACCTCCGGCTCCTGCACCAACAATAATTTAGTACGTTTCACTTCGGCCAGGGCTTCGATTAGTTTGATTTTCCGTGCCAATTCACGAACGCGGGCTGCGGAGATTTCTTCACGAACGTCAATGTCACACAAAGCGGCGGGAATGATTTTGTCACCATGATAGAATTTGAGGTAGCCTTTTTGCCAGTCGCCGGGCACCCAAATGCCCTGTACCATGATCACCGGCAGGTTAAAAGCCGTGAATCGTTTATCCTGCAATCCGCCGAAAATGATCAAGCCATCTAAATTGTCTTGCTCTTCGGCAATGGCCTGCAAGGCGGATTTTTTACCGTCTTCATCCAAAATGCCTGTAAGTCGCGCGTGTCCGGTAAATTCCACATTGGGACAAAGCGGTTGCAATTGTTTGAAAATCGTTTCTTTCTTTTCGTAGAAGGCCGGCAGGTAAACCGTAAAAATTCTTGTTTTGGCCGCACCCATGTTATTACTCCTTCCCTGTTACGTTTTGCAACATCAATTGATATTTGCGGAATTTTTCTTCCAATTCGGGATTGGTTTTATTGCGTTTTTTGTATCCCGTTAGCAGAATATTTAATTTGGACAAAATTTCCTTAAGCAAGGCTTCTTTTGAATCGGAAGCTAAATGCGCGTCATCGACATGTTTCTCCATGGCTAGCACGCGAAAATAGTCCATGCCCCAGTATTGACGCGAAAGCTGATCCTCGTGCCCGCCGTATTTGATGATGCCTGCGCGTTCGTCCAGCCCGACCGGAAACTTCTTAGCTACGCGCAACCACAGGTCATAATCTTCGCACACGGGAAATGATTCGTCGAATAACCCGACCTGTTCAAGCAAGCTTCTGTGGAAAATCACGGCGGACGGTGAAACAATGCACAACGGCAACGATTGCTTGAAAATCCAACCGCCGTATTTGCGGTGTTTCTTTTTGGGATTCACCCGTTTGCCTTTGCGAATCCAGATTTCCTCGCTTTGAAAGATCAAATATTCCGGATGCCCGCGGTGAAATTTTTCGGCCATGGCTAGTTTTTTAGGCAGCCATTCATCGTCGCTGTCCAAAAGCGCAATCCATTGACCGCGGGATGATCGGATGCCGCGATTTCGGGCGGCGGAAACGCCGCGATGTGCTTGCCGAATGATTTTGATTTTGGAACCGTATTGTCGCAGTACATCCGGCGTCTCGTCCGTAGAGCCATCGTCCACCACAATAATTTCCAAGGGCGGGCGCGTTTGTTTTAAAACGGAGTCGATGGCACGAGTGACCGGTTTGGCCCGATTGTAAACGGGAATAATAACGGAAACCTGTTCGGATTTTAATTCGGGATAGGTATCATTTTGATTCATTTCGGCAACACCGGCTGAATGGTTTCGAACAGTTTTTGAGCGCAGGTTTTGAAGTATTTACGGAATTGTCGCTCCGCCTGATCTCCGGCCTGATCGGAAACGATTTTAACGGCATAAAAAGGCAGGGCAGCTTCGCGGCAAATCTTTACCAAATCAAAGATTTCCATGTCGACCAAATCGGCAGCGTAAAGTCGGGTAAGCGCCTTTTTACGCTGTGAATTCAACACCGGTTCGTCAACCGTTAACAGGTGCGCCTTCGGAAGCGCAATGCGGTTTTGCAACGTTTCCAAGGTGTACGTTGTTTTATCGGTTTCCGAATTCACCGAATCGATATGATAGGCCTGGCACAAGGGAAGATCGGGGCGCAAAGCACCGGCGAATCCGATATTCAGAACAGCTTCCGGTTTTGCCGTTTTTAAATACGTACGCAAAGTTTCCGAAGCTTTTAACCGTCCCACGCCCAAGCGCAAAATATCAATTTGCGAATAGGAATAAAGGGTGCCTTGGCCAATGGGCAGAGGATTAGTTTCTCCGAAATTTCGCAGAAGAGGTTGCAACTCTGCTTTTAATGCTCCGACAATCAAAATCATAAGATGAAATTATCGATAAGATTCTTTGATTGCAAGGCGAACAATGGGGAAAGGCCGCGGGTTGGAATTAGGATTGAAAAAAGTTAAGAGTTAAGGGTTGAAGGGTTAAGGGTTGAATGGTGGAATGGGGAAAATCGTTATTCGTATATCCGTTATTCGTTATTCGGGAATCATTGCTTGTACAGGCGGTGGTGTGCGCCCGTTAATTGATGTGATCCCAAGGCTTGTCATTGCGAATGATCCCGCGGACCTGCAAGCGGGAGAGTGAAGCAATCCTTACCAAAGCAGCAACGTACTTTTCAACAATTCACCAAACGCCCACGGTAAAGTGGCACTCTTCCGTATTGAAAATCCTGAGCATCTGGACGTATCGAGACACGGTTGCCGAGCCTTTCTTTTTGAAATCCACCCTGCCCCTAATTTATTGTTAGCACATCGTAAACCGCCGGTGCATCTTTCCTCTTCGCGCCTCCGCCGTGCCATTGGTCGGCTTCGGGCAGAACTGCACGAAAATCGCCCAAACCCGAACCACCGTGATCGTCCTGCAATCCGCTCAAAACCGTAATTTTAGTTTTGGCATTCAAACCTGGCAAAAGTGTTTTCGGAATCTGAAAGCGTATTTGATGATAATTGACGAATCCCAGCGGGTGCCGCCGATCGGTGGGCACAAACAAGGCAATTCTCTGATCATTCGCATCACGAATTTCCAGTCCGCCACCGATGTAAATCACCCGGTTAAAAGCTCGATTGGGCGGCAGACGAAAATGGGCCTGATGCCCGAGTTCCGTGGATGTTTTACCTTTTAAAGTCGGATCGTAAACGGCCAGCGCCAAATAGGTCAATTGAAATCCGTATTCCGGGTGCCAGTTGGGATTGGTTAAATTGCGTAAATCAATGCGGAATCCCCAATAAGCGCCATTATCGTAAACGGTTACGCTTTTTAGATCGGCAATGCCTTTGACAAAAGCGGGATTTAACGGATAGTCATATTGCCCGTTCGGGCCGCGATCGTCATTCAAGGCATCTTTGGCGTACAACACCGTTGGGCCGTTGTGCCCTAAAGGAAAATAAGCCTCATCCGGATGTAAAATGCGGAAAGACAAATCATGAATGACCGGGAATTTAAGGTTGGAATCGATTTTGGCTAATTTCCAGCTTTGCTTGATTTTAACCGAATCGGACGTGGTATCCGTGGAAATATATTCGTAAGCAAAATTGGTTCCCGAATCCGGCAGAAAGATGGTGACTGGTAGCGAATCATTGGCAAAGTACGCCTTACCGTCAATGCGTTCGTGACTTAAACCGGAATGAATATTGATCCGGCATCCTTTCTCAGTCCGTTTCAGGTGCACATCCAAAAAACCGTTTTTGTAAGGAAGCCGGCAACGGATTTCAGGAATATCGCCCGGTAAATGCGGCCGGAATTCGATTTGGTTCTTGTACGCCAAAGAGCGGTAGCCAACCACATTCTCATAAAAATTGCGAATGAACTCGGCTAGACTCCAGGCCTGCGAAATGGTGCCGGAAACCTTTAAATCATGCTGTCTTTTGCGAGGTACCGGCTCCAACAATTCCGAGTAATTACCGATGGCATCTTTGCGCAAAATTTGCCAGGCTTCGTTTAAAAACAAAGTATCCGCCGGAATAATCTGATTGAATTTCATTTGCGCG
>JALWEA010000258.1 GCA_027039465.1 Calditrichia bacterium
TGGCATTATTACCGTGTTTATCGTCAGGGACGTGAATTTTATGAACTGTATGTGGATGATAATCCGACGCCTTTGGTGCATGCAACCCCGGATGATTTGGGCGGCATTTTGAATGAAGATTACGGGTTCAATTGTTGGAATGATAATCTGGTTTACCACCATACCCAAAATGCTTATTCTGGAAGTGATACGATTGAAGTCTATTATAACGGTTGGCTAGGCACGTGTACGTTTATTGTCGATTTTGTTGAAATAATGAAAGGCAACTACAAGTACGGCCATACCGTACCGCCGCAAGGTCCGGTTCGCCTGCGCAAAGTGATTAATGAAATTGATAATGGTGTGGAGAACGGTTTGTGGAAAGGACCTTATGATTTTACAGTGAGCGGGGGACGCTGTTTGATTTTGGCCACGGGCAAGGCGGAGAATTTGGACAACTACGATGATGATGACGATTTAAAGATGGTTTTGGACAGCACGGATTTCGGCTATAATACGCCGCGCAGTTGGGACGGCAACACCGATGACGGTCAGCCTAAGACGGTTATTATTGATACTGTACTGGCGGCCGGGACGCATCAATTAAGTTTTTACAGCGAAGTGACGCCGATTCTTTACGACGCAACGGTTTTGGAGTCGCCCCATGGGGATGTCGTGGTGAATCAGGAATTGAATGAAACGGCTCCGGCCGGTAGTAACAATTATTTATGGAAAACATTTACCTTTAATTGCGATTCCGGCATGGCGGCGGTGTATATTAGCGGAAATGCGGACGAAGAGCCAGGTTGGGATTATATGAACGATAACATCGACAGCACGGACGACGACGAGTTGCGGGTAATGATTGATGATATTGATTACGGCTGGGGCACCGATAGTGCAATGATGGGCAATACGCTGTTCGGAGATAGCAAAACCATTTTGATCATGCAAAATTTACCGGCCGGAACCCACACGCTGAAACTTTACGCCAATGAAACTCCCACCGTTTACAATGTGGTGGTATATGTGGAAAACAAGGAAGGCACCAGCGCCATTGAAAAGCAAACCGCAGGCAGCCCGATTAAATCATTTCGTCTGAATGCCAATTATCCGAATCCTTTTAATCCGTCAACCACCATACCGTTTGAAATACCTGCCAACGGAAAAGTCGTTATGCAAATTTGGGATATGAACGGCCGTTTGATTGATACCATCCTTGATCAAACTTTATCCGTGGGCTCGCATCAAGTAAAATGGAATGCGCCGAAATCTCTGTCTTCGGGTATCTATTTGTGTCGACTGAAATTCAGGGGGCAAGATTTGATACGTAAGATTGTTTTATTAAAATGATAGGTAGCACGCCATGAGTGCAAAGAAAACCGTCTTTTTCTTTTTATTAACAATTCAATTTTTATTCGGACAAACCTTCATTATTCCCAATTTACAACGAGAAGATTTTGGCGGGACCACATTACACAGTTGGTGGAAAAGCGGCATTTATCCTTCGGGAAGTAGTCATAGCCTGACGGTCAACAATGGCTATTTAATAGCCCATTTGGTTGATCCGCTTAACGGAGGCACGGGCGGCAGATTACAAAGTGATTACAACGGAATGGAAAACGTGGGTTTCTCTTCGGTTACGGATCAGATTTACGACAAACATATAATTGTTGATATGACCATTCGCATTAAGACCTTAAATTCACTTCCTACCGGCAGTCGTGGGTGGGGCATGTGGCGTTCGGAGGGCGTCCCCATTACACTTAATCAAAACGTTTGGTTCATGCAGCAAACCGCGGATTCGGATTCGGCGTGGGCTGCGGATGAAACCTGGTGGCGGGCGCGTAGCGATCGCGGAGTGGAGAGCGATAACGATATTCACACCGATTTATCGACAATCGATAATACGCAATGGCATACCTACCGGATTGTCCGCAATTCAGAGAGTGTAAGTACGGGGTATTATGACCATTATATTGACGGGACGTTGGTACAGCATGTTACCCCGAATGATTTTAATCCAGCCGGCATTATTAATGAAGACTACGAATTCCATTGCTGGAATGATAATTTGGTTTACTACCATACGCAAAATGTCTATTCCGGTAATGATACGATTGAAGTTTTTTACAACGGCTGGACGGGAACCAGCAGTTTTGTGGTTGATTTTATAGAAATTTATAAAGACGGTTTTAGCCCCAAATATGAAGTAACTCCGCAGGATGCCTCGGACTTTTTACGTTTACGTAAATACGAAAGCGAAATTGATGACGGTATTTCCGACGGTTTATGGAAATCCTATTCTTTCGATACCAATGACGGCAACACGTTTGTTATTATTACCGCTAAAGCGGAAAATTTAGGCAGTTACGACGATGACGATGATTTAAAAGTAGTGATTGACGGCAACGATTACGGTTACGATAACAGCAATAGCTGGAACGGCGATGTGGATGACGGTCAGCCGAAAACGCTGGTATTTACGCCTTCTCTCTCGGCAGGCAGCCATACAATTAAGCTTTACAGCCAGGTAACGCCTATTTTGTACGATGTTAATGTGCTCAATAGTTCGAACGGTTCGCTGGTCTTGGATCAAACATTGAATGAAACGGCGCCAAGCAATAGTAGTAATTATTTGTGGAAACAGTTTGATTTTAGCTGTGATGCCGGTCCGATAGCTATCTACGTAAGCGCCAGCGCCGATGATGAACCTGGTTGGGACTACAAAAACGCCAACATCGACAGCAGCGACGATGACGAATTGCGCATCGCATTGGATAACACCGATTACGGATGGGGAGGTGATTACGGTTTTGTAGGAGATAGTTTGCATGGAGATGCGGAAACGGTGTTAATTCGGGATACCGTGGAAGCGGGAAGCCACACTTTAAAGCTGTACGCCAATGAGACACCGACTGTTTACCGGGTTATTGTGTTTGCCCAAAACGGCGATTATTCTCTGCCGGTAACCTTTTCCGCATTTACGGCCCAAGCATTAGACAACAATCGGGTTAAGTTGCAATGGCGTACCGAAAGTGAATTGGAAAACTACGGATTCAATATTTTTCGGGCCTTTAGTCAAGATAGCACTCTGCCGGAGAATACCTCTTTCAAGAAATTAAATCAATCCGTTATTCCCGGGCATGGAAATAGTTCCCGGGCACATGAATATTTGTGGGTTGATACCCTGCAAACCGATGCCCCTTTTGTTTGGTATCGTTTGTATTCATTGGATTTTAACGGCAGTGTCCATTTGCTAAAAACAGTGACCGTTAAAATGCCGATAATGGCGGGAAGTTTCCGTCTTTTTCCAAATTACCCCAACCCGTTTAATCCTACCACGCGTTTGCACTTCCGTTTAAAAGAAAAGGCGCGGGTAGAAATTATCATTTACAATCTTCAAGGGCGCAGGGTGCGCAATTTATGGCAGGGAGTTTTAAATTCGGGCGACCATTACGTCATTTGGGACGGATGTGACGGTTCGGGGAATCCGCAAAGCTCTGGTATCTATTTTTATCAAATTAAAACATTAGGCAAGCAATGGATCGGGAAGATGACGCTGCTACGGTGAATATTAACAGACTACTGAAACACGTCGAGGAAAACGAATTTTTGGTTCTTACTTATTTAAAATTGATTTTTTATTCGATTGCCGGGTAATATTAGGGAATAAGTAGAAACCTTTTAAAAAAATGCTATGATTTCAGGATTTTCTTTATATTCTGAATATTAGGTGTTTATTTCGTCTCACCAACTGATCATTGCTAACTCCATGTTGATCACCGGGTTACATTCCCCTCTCTTCGAAGAAGCTGAGCCGGGTACACACTTGACACAGGGGGGTAAATATGTTATATTCGGGGTATGGAAATCTATGGAAAAAATT
>JALWEA010000259.1 GCA_027039465.1 Calditrichia bacterium
CTTTCATCGGAACAGGTTAGGTTAAAAGGTGTTTCATCATACGCCATAAATCCCCACCTTATGGGCTTGCACGGCGCAACCCAGTTCCCAATTAATTCAGAACACCAATCCCAATTACTTTCCGCCAATGCACTTTGAAAATTGCATCAGATAATATTTTTCAATTTTACCGTTAAGACAGGGAACTTCACCGAACGAATCACCCGCTCTGTGGTACTGCCTAACAGAAATCGTTCTAATCCCACCAGGCCATGGGTTCCGATGATTAAAGCATCCGGCTGAATTTCATCCGCATACGCACTGATTTCTTTATGAGGTTTCCCTTCATGCACCACTTTAACAATTTTCTTTCCCTTAAGTTCAGGAATATTCTTAACGGATTCATCCATGCGGTTTTTCACCTTCTCTTCCAAATCCGGAATTATCTCAAAGACAGATTTCATACCCCAGGCATAAAATGCCGGATGGACATCTTGCTCCACGGCATACAATAAATGGATTTCCGCATGAGGATCGTCAACAAATTCCGCAGCCGTCTTTAAAGCCAAGACAGCCGGCTCATTAAAATCAAAAGGAACCAGCACTTTTGTAAATCGCTCTCTGATGTATTCTTTGGAACGAACCGTTAAAACCGGACAACGGGCATACCGTACCACTTTTTCAGCCACACTGCCGATTAAAACATGTTCCAACCCGGCACGACCGTGAGTACCGATAACGACCAAATCGAACTCATGGTTATTAATGTATCCCAAAATAGCAGAAGGAGCGGAATACCCCCGAATAATTTCATGTTCGATTTTGAGATGCGTACTGTGTTCGGTGCATTGTTTAATGCGTTGCATCAAAGCTTTTTCCACATCCTGTTCTTCTTTCTTTAAAGAAGATAGTTTTTCGGGCAGTACGGCAGGATCATCTTCGAATAAAAGCCTGGCGTGTAAAACGGTTAATTCCGCATCGTATTTGATCGCTAAAATTAAAGCTTGTTCAACGGCCGC
Organism: Calditrichia bacterium; assembly: GCA_027039465.1. Lineage (GTDB taxonomy): Bacteria > Calditrichota > Calditrichia > Calditrichales > Calditrichaceae > Caldithrix. Next base: position 999 of record JALWEA010000259.1, read on the forward strand.
ATGTGCCGTTTCCGAAAAATCGGTTGGCACTAAAATTTTACGGATTTCCATGGTGACTCCTTCATTACTCAATTTAGCCTAATTTACAAATTCTTTTAATTTTAACCAAACCACATCGCCCCGAATTCAGGAATCCGGATACAACAAGGCTTTTGCATTTTCATCAAATAATCGGTTCATTACTTTACCATTAATTCAAATCCGATTACAGATACAAAATCCCCGACCGATAATAATTATAACAGAACCAAATTTTGAATATTTGACAAAATTGCAAAGTTTATCTAAAAAATTGTTAAATAGTTCAAATTTGTATTGATAATTTTTTAAATAATTTGTAAAATACAGTAGGTTAAATAACGGATTTAGTATGAAAAAAATTTTAGTGGTTGATGACGACGATCTTATCAGAGACCTAATCTATGAAATCCTGGAGCCCAACGGTTATCAAATTTTACTTGCTGATAACGGCAACAAGGCACTGGAAATTTTAGATCGGGAAGAGGTAGATCTGATAATCACCGATATCATCATGCCGGACAAAGAAGGTATTGAGACAATTATCGACATTAAAAAGAAATTACCACAGGCAAAAATTATTGCCATGTCTGGTGGCGGCCAATTGGATGCCAACAGTTATTTAAGCATTGCAAAGAAATTAGGCGTTAAAGCGACAATCACCAAACCTTTTGATCCGGCTAAACTCATACGGACCATTGAAGAAGTCCTGCAATAATCCCCCAATTGACTATTCATGTTTTTCGTGAAACATCTTTTACAAATTTTCACTTTCCTTATCAAAACAGAAGAACTTTCATTTCATTAAAAATTAGATCGACATGCCAAAAATTTTTTAACCTTATTTTTTAATTAGTTATGGCAAATTACCCAAAATTTTGCAAAAAAATTTTTCTTGTTTACTTGATTTTTATTAGCAAAATATTAAAATGTAATTGTGGTGGTTAACCGCTGTGGATAACTTGTGGAAAACTCCAATTAATTAACAATGAAAATTCGCACAAGATTAACCCTGTGCGGAAGAGCCGAGCGCAACACCAACTCAACTTATTAATTTTAAATAAATTACGGCAAATATTAAGGAAATTTATTTATTTGCCGAATAAGGTTTAACACTAATATTTTCATAACATTAAAACTTTAAAATTGTGGATAACTTACATCAGGGATACGAAATGGGATCAGAATTAGCGCAGAAACTTACTTCTTCAGACTCTGTATGGAAAAGCATTCAGAACGTACTTAAAGAATACATTAATATTCGCAGTTTTAACACCTGGTTTGCACCCATCGAGCTGGTAAACTTGGACGATAAAACGATTGAACTTAAGGTACCGAATCGCTTTTTTTGTGAATGGATTGACAACCATTACGCCAAAATCTTAAACAGTAGTATTGTTCAGGTTTTAGGAGAACCTCGTAAAATTAAATATCACATTAAGAATTCCACCGTTCCGGAATCTCCTTACGTGGCAACCGACTTACAGCCGTCTGCTAACAGAAATGACAATCTGCATCGCATGGATGTCACTGTTCCAAAGGTACACTCGCCGTTTTACACCCGGATTAACGAACGTTACACGTTTGAAAATTTCATTGTGGGCGATGGCAATAATTTTGCTTATGCCGCAGCACGAGCCGTTGCCAATTCTCCGGGAAGGACCAATTACAATCCTTTAATTATTTACGGCGGTACTGGCCTAGGCAAAACGCACTTAATTCAGGCCATTGGCAATTATGCCTTGATGCAGTATCCGCCGACCAAGGTTTTCTACACATCCAGCGAAACGTTTACTTCGCATTTTATTAATGCCATTCAACAAAACCGGATTTCGGAGTTTTCCGCGTATTACCGTTCTTGCGATATCTTGCTTTTGGATGATATTCACTTTTTCTCAAACAAAGGTAAAACACAGGAAGAATTTTTCCACACCTTTAACGATCTGCACCAAAATGGTAAACAAATCGTGCTAACGTCCGATCGTCCGATTAACGAATTGGAAGCGTTGGAGGAACGATTGATTTCCCGCTTTAAATGGGGCTTAATCGTTGACATTCAGCCGCCCGATTTTGAAACGCGTTTGGCTATTCTCCGTAAAAAATGCGATGAAAGTGATTTGGATATTCCCGGTGATGTGTTGGAATACTTAGCCGCAAATTTGGTGGAAAATGTTCGGGAACTGGAGGGGGCTTTAACCAAAATCATGGCGCAGGTTACTTTTACCGCTGCCGAACCCACATTGGATTTGGCTCGCAAAATTGTCAATGAAATCGGTCGGCCGGACAAACGTATGCTAACCATCGAAGACATCGTTGAATACACGGCGAGCGTCTTTCAGGTTTCGTCCGATCATTTGCGCGCCAAAACACGCAAAAAAGATATTGTCCGAGCGCGGCAGGTAGCCATGTATTTAGCCAAACGTTTAACCGATCATTCCTTAATTACCATCGGATTACATTTCGGCGGACGCGACCATTCCACGGTGATTCACGGCATTAACACCATCGAAAAACAAATACAACAAAATCGGGAATTACGGCAGCAAATTGAATCCATGGTTAAACATCTGGAATATCAAAAATGATAAAAGCAGCCTTTGGGCTGCTTTTTTATTTACGCACACTTTTCAACAAGGCAATGTTTTCCTTAAATTTTTGATCACCGCCGGGAATCTCCAAAATGGCAGGATGATCCTTAAATTTGGGATGCGACATTAAATAGGCAAAAGCATCCAATCCAATCAACCCTTCACCGATAGGCGCATGACGGTCGCGTCGACTGCCCTTTTCTTTCTGCGAATCGTTAAAATGCCAAACCTTCAGTAATTCCAAACCCAAAATATCATCAAATATGCGCAAAGTTTCATCCACGGCCTGTTCGTTTTCCAGACCATAACCAGCGGCAAAAATGTGACACGTATCCACACAAACCGCTACTTTTTCTTTTTGCCCCGTTTTCTGAATCATTGCTTGCAACTGCTCGAACCGATAGCCAAGATTATTTCCCTGCCCGGCCGTTGTTTCTAATAAAATACGTACAGTGGGTTGGTAGGTGCTCAAAGCCCAATTCAAAGTCTCCGCCACTTTTGCTATTCCCCATTCTTCCCCTTTGCCGCCGTGACTCCCGGGGTGAATCACCAAATAATCAATTCCAAGCGCATCACAACGTTTAAGCTCATCAACGAACGCCTGGCGCGATCGTTGCAGTTTTTCCGGATCTTCCGCACAAAGATTTATCAAATAGGAAGCATGGGAAACGATCGGTACATCTCTGTAAATACTTTGGTTGCGTAATTGATGGAATTGTTCAATGTCTTCCCCGGCATACTGCACCGACTTCCATTGTCTTTGATTCTGGGTAAAAATTTGAAACACTTCCGCTCCAACCGACTCGGCCCGTTCAAAACATTGCCAAATTTTGCCGGCGATGGAAACATGACATCCGATTTTCATGATACGATCCTATGTTTAATTTTGGCCAATAATTTTCAAGTATCCCCATAATCATACGATAATATTTTTGATTTTGAGACTAATTTAATCATACAGGGAAGTAAATCAAAAATGTCTAAACCAAAAATCCGAGGGCACATAATGAAATCCTATCAAACCAAAGAAGAAATTGCTTTGGCTTCATCTCTTTTTAATCGTTTTTTAAGAACCCTACCTCCTGAAGCGCAGACAATTTTTATCACCCATCCCGAGTTAGTTCGCATTTTTTCACAGCAACTGCCAACGGTCGTTGACAAGGAAGTTTTTCAAAATATTTCGGGTTTGGAGCTTCTTAAAGGGAAAGATATCACCATAGAAATAAAATCGGAATCCGAAACTATCCGCATACCTATGAATGGTTTTCGTCTTTTCCATGAACCCCAAAAGAATATTTTCGGAATAATCTCGATTCAGCATGATGAAACTCTGGATCAACCGAATCTTGGAAAAGATCAATCAACTGAAATTCAACCAAAAAGTGAGGCCAAATGGCAAAAATATTTTACCGCTATCAATCAGCTAACCGAAAAATTGTATTTAAGTAAAAGTTTTGATGAAATCGGAGTGGCCATTGCCAAGGGTTTACATAAACTCTTTGATTACGATGTTTATCAAATTTATCATGTGGACGAACAAGGCCATTTTTTGGTTCCCATTCAATCGGAATCTTCATACCAAAAGAACAAATATATTTCTAATGAACCCATTTCTGTTAATAAAGGTATCATCGGAAAGATTTTCCGTACCCAAAAGCCTATGCTTTGCAGTAATGTAAGAACGCATCCCGATGTTTACTATTTGTCCGGTGAAGTTCCGGTTGATGAATCTTTAATGGGCGCTCCGCTAATTGTAAATGACAAACCGGTGGGCGTATTGGTTCTTATTAAACAAGGTGTAAATCAGTTTACCGTTAACCAGTTTCACTTGTTCTCCATTGCCGCAAGGCAAGCCGCCATTGCCATTGAAAATGTCCGCTTGATTGAAGAAGAACGCAAAATGCGCGAACTGGCCGAAAAGGCCAATCAATTTAAAAGCGAATTTTTAGCAAATATGAGCCATGAAATCCGTACCCCCATGAACGCTGTTATCGGTTTAACCGAATTAACACTCGGAACGGAGCTTACCGAAGAACAGCGTGATTTCTTAACAACGATCAAAGAAAGTGCTTACGGTTTGCTAACTTTAATTAATGATATTCTCGATTTCTCCAAAATTGAAGCGGGCAAACTTGACTTATCGGAAGAAGAATTCGATTTACGTACAATGGTTGAAACAACAATAGAAGGCTTGGCCGCCAAGGCTTACGAAAAAGACCTAGAGTTGGCGGTTTATATCGACCCGGAAATTCCGTCGAATGTCATCGGAGATCCGGGACGATTGCGTCAAATTATTACCAATTTGGTGGGCAATGCGCTCAAATTTACGCATGAAGGTGAAATTGTTTTACAGGTTAATTTGAACTCCATTGCGGAAGATCAATTGGATTTGTTGTTTTCCGTTCGGGATACGGGCATAGGTATTCCCAAAGACAAACAAGATTTAATCTTTAAGGAATTCACTCAAGCCGACGGCTCCACTACACGCAAATACGGCGGTACCGGACTTGGGCTTTCCATCTCACGTAAATTATCCAAAATGATGGGGGGCAATTTATGGGTGGAAAGCGAGGAAGGAAAAGGAAGTACCTTTTTCTTTAATGTGATTCTTAAACCATCCAAGAACAAACGCAAACCAAAAATTTTGGATCTCAGCGAAATCGAGGATTTGCATATTTTAATTGTGGATGATAATAAAACCAACCGGTTCATTTTAAATCAAATTTTGACGAATTGGGGATTCAGGCCCGAAGAATGTTCCAATGGTAAAGCGGCTATCAATAAATTAAAAGAAGCCGTCCAAAAGAAAGATCCTTTCCCGATTGTCCTGCTGGATATGCAAATGCCCGAAATGGACGGAGAGGAAACCGCCAAGCGTATTTTGAGTGATCCGGAAATCAATGACACCGATATTATCATTCTCACATCCTTGGGCCAACGCGGTGATGCTTCTTATTTGAAACAATTGGGTTGTAAAGCATATTTGGTGAAACCGGTTAAGCAATCGCATCTTTTTAATACTATCGTAAATGTACTTCAGATGAAAAAGGAAAAAGCCGAGCCTGACAAGTCGGAAGAAAGCAGCGAACCCGAAATTATTACCGCCCACACCATCGAAGAACAAATGCGTAACGGCGTACGAATTTTGTTAGCGGAAGACAATTTGATTAACCAAAAGGTAGCGTTGAAAATTCTGCAAAAGCGAAATTATTCCGTAGACGTTGTAAACAACGGCAAAGAAGCGGTGAAAGCCGCATTGCGCCAGCACTATGATATCATTTTAATGGATGTCCAGATGCCGGTAATGGACGGCTACGAGGCCACACAAAAGCTTCGCGCCAAGCTGAGTCCCAAGGAGCACATTCCCATTATTGCCATGACCGCCCATGCCATGAAAGGTGATCGGGAAAAGTGCCTGTTGGCCGGAATGGACGACTATATTTCCAAACCTATTAAACCGGACGATTTGTACGCCATGCTGGAAAAGTGGATCAATAAAATTCAAAATGACAAAGAGGCGGTCAAACTAAATGTGAAGGCACCGGTTACTTCGTCCTAAACCATTTTTGCCAAAGCACGGTGGCTAAGCTTCCTTTTTGAATCAGCCAATCACGGTAGGCAAAAAACGAATGAAATTGTTTCCGAAGCTTTAATTCCACTGCTTTGCGCGAATCCATGCGATAGATATTCAGACGGCGTAAAGCCAAGGGATTGTAACCGTTCCATTGACCCGCCCGGAAAAAGATAGCTGTCACGCCGAATCGATACCCGCTTTTCTTTGCGAATTGTAAAACAGGAATATTAAATCTTCCAAACGGATAACTGATCGAATATACCGTATCGGAAAGTATCGCTTCAAGTTTTGCCTTACTTGTCTCCAATTCCTTTCGGGCCTCATCAAGCTTCATATCCGTTAATGAACGATGAGAGCAACCGTGCGAGCCGATTTCAAATCCTTGTCGATGTAAAAAGCGCAAATCATCTTGCGAAAGATGGCCAAAACGCATGCCCGCAAACTGGACATCCCAATCATTGGTTTTACCGATAAAATCCGTTGGCATGTAAACAACCCCCTTAAAACCGAATTTTTCCATTAACGGATAAGCATTTTCAAGAACGGATTGGTAACCGTCATCAAAGGTCAGAATGACGGGCTTGGGAGGCAATGATCTTTCCAAAGCGAGATCGCGGAAAGTAATTGTTTGATAGCCTAAGTCGACCAAGACGGTCAGATCATTTTGGAAATCACGGGGTTTTCGGCTTGTAATGCCGATATCGGATTGATCGGAAATTTTATGGTAATTGATAATCGGAATGTTAAGAACCGAAGACATTGCTTAAAGATTCATCTCTAAAAGTTCGAAAATATTGTAAAAGTCTTGTCCGTGATAGTCCGCCACCAAACGATTGGTGATTTTACCTTTGTAAATTCCCACGGCGGGTAACAGGCCAGGCTCTTCCAATAAAGCTTCTTTTAAACCCTTAAGCGCCAACAACTTAACGTACGGAATCAGCTTTTTGGTCAATACCCGGCTTGCGGTCTGAGGAACCAATGCGGCGATATTGGGCACACAATAATGCACCACGCCATCCACCACAAATGAGGGTTGGTCGTGATTTGTGGCATGCGATGTTTCCACCACGCTGGAAAGCGCCACGGACACATCGATCAGCACACTGCCCTTCTCCATCAATTGAACCTGTTTGCGGGTAATTTTCACATCGAATTCTTTTTTCAACGAATGAACGGCCACGATAAAAACATCGGTTTGCGGTAAAAGTTTTTCCAACAACTCTTCGGAAAAAGGTTGCACATTTGCAGGCGCCAATTCTTTTTTTAACTGATCTAATTTTTCGGGCTTCAAAGTGAGCAGGTTAACGTTCACCCCCATATCGGTAGCCGTTTTGCTAGCCGAACGACCGACCGTTCCAGCGCCCAGGATGGTTAACGTTGCCGGTTTGCTTACTTCCGTTCCGGTGAGTAAAATGCCTTTGCCCCCTTCGGGCGGCGTTAATAACATGGCAGCCAGAAAGATGGACATTTTTCCTGCGACTTCACTAACTCCGCTTAAAACGGGATAACGTCCCTGCTCGTCCTGCAACAGTTCGGCCGCAATAAATGTGCTTTTGGTATTTAGCAGGCTCAAAATCCGATCGGTCTGATGCGTTAAATTCATAAAGGAAAGCAAAATATGCTTTTCCGTCAACAGCTCAAATTGAACGGGATGCGGCGGTTGAACTTGAATGATCAGTTGGGCTTTTTCAAACACCTTTTCCATGGTGGGCAGCAGCTTGCCGCCGGCGCGTTCATATTGCAAATCGGGAAAGCCTGCTTTTTCACCCACACCCTGTTCCACAAACACCGTTAAACCGTTGCGCACCAACACGCCCACACCTTCCGGAGTTAGCATGACACGGCCTTCGTACGGTTTAATTTCTTTTATGAGTCCGACATTAAGCATCTGGTACCATCTGAATTATGTTAAACTGATCCATATTAAAAAGATTTTTTGCCAAATCCAAGAGTTTTTGCGCATTTATTTTATCCACATTACGAATTGTTTCAGGAATCGAGATTTGGCGGCCGAAATAAATTTCATTCTTGGCAAGGCGCGACATGCGGTGCGAGGTGTTTTCCAATCCTAAAAGTAAACTACCCTTCAATTGATCCTTAATACGCCTGACGTCGCTTTCCCGAATCGGATTCTCGGTAATTCTTTGCATTTCCTTTAATAACAAATCGACGGCTTTCTTACGTTTGCGCCCGTCGGTTCCCACATACACACTGAAAATACCCGTATCCTTAAAAAAATCAACGGCGGAATAAACCGTGTAGGCCAAACCATGATGTTCGCGAAGCGATTGAAATAAGCGGGAACTCATTCCCGCGCCCAGGTACGAATTTAATGCCGCCATCTCGTAACGTTCGGGAGCGGCATAAGGCACACTATCGATTCCGACTAAAATATGCGCCTGATTGAACGTTTCTGGAATATCCACCGAAATGCCGTGTGCGGGTTGCGGTCGATGCAGACGTCGCAGTTTGGGCGCCTGACCGCAGCGGAATTGCTTTTCAACCAGATGCACCAACTTTTCATGATCCAAATTACCGGCAGCGGAAACAACCATATTGGATGGCGTGTAATAGGCCTTCCAAAAATCCAAAACATCATCCCGGGTTAAAGCCGAAAGCGATTCCGGTGTTCCTAAAATCGGGAAACCCAAAGGGTGATGCGGAAACAATTTTTCCTGAAACACATCGTAGATGTATTCCTCGGGCGTATCCTTTACCGCACTGATTTCTTCCAGGACAACTTCTTTTTCTTTCTCAATATCCTTTTCGCGAAATAACGGATGGCAGACCAAATCGGCTAAAACATTTACGCAGTTAGCGAGATGGTTATCCAGGGCAACGGCGTAATAATTGGTTAATTCCTTACTAGTGTAAGCATTTAAATTTCCGCCAAGGTCTTCCAGCGAGCGGGCAATTTGCAATGCGGTTCGTTTTTCGGTGCCTTTAAATACAAGATGTTCAATGAAATGGGCCACGCCGTTATTCTTTTTATGTTCATAGCGCGACCCGGTTTTTATCCATACGCCCACAGAAACGGACATCACCGTAGTCATGCGTTCGCTTACTACGGTGAGTCCATTGGAAAGAGTGGTTTTTTGTATGTTTTGGTTCATAAATTCGGAATTAGAATTTTTTCTTGTAAGTCGGCTTCTGCTGTTTCATTTTGCGGCGTAAGAAGGCTTTACGACTTAAGGCCACTTTACCGTTCGGCTCAACGCGCAGCACAACCACATCAATTTCATCGCCTTCCTTAACCACATCCGAAACCCGATGCGTCCGTTCCGTATCCAGTTCCGAAATATGCACCATGCCTTCGCGTCCGGGCAGGAATTCAACAAAAGCGCCGAAATCCTTCACGCTCTTTACGATGCCGCGGTAAGCTTTACCTACAACCGGTTCTTCCACCATGGATTCGATCAGCTTTTTAGCCTTCAATGCTACTTCCGTATCCGGCGAGGCAATGGTTACTTTTCCGGTTTCGTCGATATTGATATCCAATTCATCGGCGGCTTTATCAATAATTCCGCGAATGGTCTTCCCGCCCGGGCCGATAATCAAACCGATTTTATCCACAGGAATCTGAACTTCGATAATCTTCGGAGCCCATTTGCTGATTTCCGGTCTCGGTTTATCGATGGCCTCGTTCATTTTTTGCATGATATGCTGACGACCTTCGCGGGCCTGTTCCAGCGCAGCAGCCATGATTTCTTCGGAAATTCCGTCAATTTTAATATCCATTTGTACGGCGGTAATTCCTTTTTCGGTACCGGCCACTTTAAAATCCATGTCGCCCAAATGATCTTCGTCGCCTAAAATATCGGACAGGATGGCGATTTCGTCGCCTTCTTTGATCAGCCCCATGGCAATTCCGGCCACGGCGCCTTTGGTCGGTACACCGGCAGCCATCAAAGCCATGGAACCGGCACAGACCGTAGCCATGGATGACGAACCGTTCGATTCCAAAATTTCGGAAACGACACGAATAGTGTAAGGAAATTTTTCCGCGGGAGGAATAACCGGTTTTAAGGCACGTTCGGCCAAATTACCGTGCCCGATTTCCCGACGGCTTACGCCGCGGATCGGTTTGGCTTCGCCGGTACAAAAAGGCGGAAAATTGTAATGTAACAGATAACGTTTACTGGATTCGCCTTCAAGCGCTTCCACAATCTGCTCGTCCGACTTGGTACCTAAAGTTACCACACCCAAAGCCTGCGTTTGCCCGCGTGTAAACAAAGCCGAGCCATGCGTACGAGGCAATAAATCCACTTCGCAACTGATCGGCCGAATATCCCGTGTACCGCGGCCATCCAAACGCACTTTGTCCTTGATAATCATTTGGCGCATGATGTCTTTTTCCGCCTCATGCAAAATGCTTTTGATCAAAGGTGCGGATTCGGGAAATTCTTCTTCCAATTCGGCAACAATCTCTTCGCGAATGTTTTTTAATGCTCTGGAACGTTCCCTTTTGTCTTTAATGCCGATGGCTTCTTTAACACGTTCATCCCCAAGCGCATGTACTTTTTCTTCCAGGCCTTCCGGTATTTCGAGCGGCGGAATTTCGCGTTTGGGAATATTTGCTTCTTCGGCCATTTCCCGTTGCAATTGAACCAATGTACGGATGGCTTCATGCGCTTTGGAAATCGCTTCCAGCAAATCGCTTTCCGGTACTTCTTTGGCCTCGCCTTCGACCATCATAATCGAGCTTTCGGAACCGGCTACCACCAATTCCAATGTTGCTTCTTCAATTTGTTTGATGGTCGGATTAATCACGTATTCCCCGTTTACTTTGGCCACGCGCACGGTTGCAATCGGGCCGTTAAAGGGAATATCGGACAGCATCAAAGCCACCGATGCGCCTAATCCGGCAAGTACATCGGCATCGTTTTCACGATCCATGGACAGTACCGAGGCAATGATTTGTGTTTCGTAGAAAAAATTATCCGGGAACAAAGGGCGAATCGGCCGGTCGATTAAGCGTGCGGAAAGAATCTCCTTTTCGCTAGGCCGACCTTCGCGTTTGATAAACCCACCGGGAATTTTTCCGGCGGAGAAC
>JALWEA010000260.1 GCA_027039465.1 Calditrichia bacterium
TGCAATGATCGGCGGAGGCAGTTGGGGCACCGCTTTGGCTTTGGTTTTACACGAAAACGGTCACAGCGTTAAAAGCTGGACGATTGACGAGCAAAGTCTCGAGGACATTCGCACAAAACATGAAAATAGCCGTTATTTACCGGGCATTAAAATTCCCGAAGAAATTCTTTTTACCTCCGATCTTAATGCCGTTTTGGAAGATCATCCGGAATTGATCGTTAATGCGGTTCCTTCACAGGTGACCCGTCCTGCTCTGACCGAAGTTAAAAAGGTTTTTAAAGACGAAGGTCAAATTTGGGTCTCGGTGGCCAAGGGCATTGAAAATAAAACCTATTTGCGCGTTTCGGAAGTAATTCGTCAAGTAATGGATTTGCCTGCGGATCGGGTGGGCGTCTTGTCCGGGCCGAGTCATGCGGAGGAGGTAGCTCGTAAAATACCGACGGCCATCGTTTCCTCGTCACCGGATATTGAGACGGCCCGAAAAATACAGCATGTGTTCATGAATCAATATTTGCGCATTTATGCCAATGACGACATCATCGGCGTTGAATTAGGCGGCGCTTTAAAGAACATCATCGCTTTGGCTGCCGGAATTTGCGACGGTGCGGGCTACGGCGATAATACCAAAGCGGCCCTGATGACCCGCGGATTGGTGGAGATGAGCCGTTTGGGGGTTGTTATGGGCGCCAGACCATCCACATTTGCCGGGTTAAGCGGCATGGGCGATTTAATTGTTACCTGCATGAGCCGCCATTCGCGCAATCGTTATGTAGGGGAACAGATCGGCAAGGGGCGTTCGTTAAAAGAAGTGCTGGATGAGATGGTCATGGTGGCCGAAGGGGTCAGAACCGCGGAATCGGCCTACGAATTGGCCAAACAAAAACAGGTTGAAATGCCCATTACGGAGCAGATTTATCAGGTGTTGTTTCAGGGTAAAGCTCCCAAGCAGGCCATGATCGATTTGATGACGCGCGCTTCCAAAATCGAGGACTGGGGCGCGTGAGGAAACTATTAGGAACTTGGAACTGGGAATTGGGAACTGGGGATTGGTTGAATCGTTTTTCGTTGAATAGGAAAAGCGTTATTCGTATATCCGTTATTCGTTATTCGAAAACGGTAGTTTGTACAATTTGTGGCGTATTCATTCTTCCTGCAATTAGCTGAGAATCGGGAATTAGTTCCAAGTTCCCGGTTCCTGATTCCCGAACACACGCTTAACGAATATACGAATAACGATTAACGATCAACGAATACACCGTTTTACCCGAATTAATTCGCCTTGGCGAAGGGGGAGACATGATAAAATCCATTTTATTACCCATTGACGGCTCACCGTACACCGAGTCGATTTTGAATTACGGGGAATTTTTCAACAAGAAGTTCGGGGCTCTCATCCGCATTTTGTCCGTGGTTGACATCCGTCTGTTCGATTGGAGTGTTGCCACCAGCGCCGATAGTTTTGTACCGATTTTACCTTCCGCCGAATTTCAGGAGGAATCTCAAAAGATTCAGGACGAAAAAGCGCAAAAGGTCATTGAAAAAGCGTCCAAAATTTTGGATGCTAAGAAAGTTACCTACGAAGTGATCAAAGTTTCTGGTATTCCCATTGATGAAATTTGTCAATATGCCAAAACCACGGATCTGGTCATCATGGGTACGCGCGGAGAATACGAACGCTGGAGCGGCAAGCTTTTGGGCGCAACCGCCGAGGCGGTTACCCGACAAATTTCAAAACCCGTGATGTTGGTGGACAAAACCTTTGTTGAATTCAAACAAATCCAATGCGGGTATGACGGCAGTATCACCGCCAATCACGCCTTGCAGATGGCCGCTTTTCTGGCCAAAACCATGAATTTGCCTTTGAATGTCATTTCGGTATTCGATTCCGAAGAAGACGCGCAGGCCGTTCTCAAAGAAGCGGAACAGTATCTTGTGCCTTACCAAATTAAATTCGCTTTAAAACACGAAAAGGGCGGGGTGGAAGAAGTTTTGATTTCCGAACAGAATAATGCGCCCGTTCCTTCGTTAATGGTCATCGGCGGCTACGGCAAATCACGCTTAACCGAAGCCATTTTGGGCAGCACCACGGTTCATGTAATGCGGAAGGCCAAAAAACCGATTTTGCTGGTTAAGTAACATTGCATTTCTTTCATCGCTTGAAATAAGATCGTTTGTCCGTTTAAAAATTTTTTCCAATTTCACAGATCGTGTCCAGCGGACAAACTATCCAAGGCGGAAAGCGTGTTTTAATCTTTGAGCTTCCATTTTAATATGACTCCCTTTAATTTTCTTTTTTAATCAAAAAACTCAAAAAGACATTTTTGTTTTGCATATTTTTTTGTAAATTATCATTGTCTTTTTCTCAAATTTAAAAATTCACAAAATAGCGGAACATAAGTCGGAAAATTCGTTTAAATCAAAAATGATAAATGGGGAGTTATTATGAGCGGAAAAATCATCACCTTAACCAGACACATTATCGAAGAGCAGCGGAAATATCCTGCAGCAACAGGTAAGTTTACGGATTTGATGAACGACATCGCCTTTGCGGCAAAGATTATCTCCTATAATGTGAACAAGGCCGGTCTGTTGGATGTGCTTGGCGAAACCGATAACATTAATGTGCAAGGCGAAGTCGTTAAAAAACTGGATACTTTCGCCCATGAGACCATGGTTCGCGCTTTGGATCACAACGGCCATTCCTGCGCTTTGGCTTCCGAAGAAGAAGAAAATGTTATTGAAATTCCGGACGAATATCCGTTAGGCAAATATGTGGTCGCTTTTGATCCGCTGGACGGTTCTTCCAATATCGATGCCAATGTCAGCGTGGGCACTATTTTTGCGATTTATCACCGCGTTACACCGGAGGGGCGTCCCGGTACGGTAAAAGATTTTTTGCAACCGGGCTACAAACAAGTCTGTGCCGGTTACGTAATTTACGGTTCCAGTACCATGCTGGTTTATACCACGGGTAACGGTGTTTACGGTTTTACGCTGGATCCGAGTTACGGAGAATTCGTGCTCTCACATCCCGATATTAAAACGCCCAAAAAAGGAAAAATATACAGCGTCAATGAAAGCTACTACGGCTTTTGGGATGAACGCGTCCGTCAGTACATCAGTTACATCAAGCAGGTGGACGGTGATTCTGGTCGGCCGATGAATTCGCGCTACATCGGTTCGTTGGTCAGCGATTTCCACAGAAACCTACTTTATGGCGGCATCTTTCTTTATCCGCCCAGCACTAAAGCGCCCAGTGGCAAACTGCGTTTGTTGTACGAAGCCAATCCTTTGGCCTTTATTGTGGAGCAGGCCGGAGGCAAGGCCATTGACGGAGAGCGGCGCATTCTGGATATTGTGCCGGAAAAATTGCACCAACGCGTTCCGCTCTATATCGGTTCCGCGGAGGATGTGGATTTGTTGCAAACCTTTTTAAAAGGGAAGCATCCTTCACAAAAGGCAGCTAAGTAGCTCCGTAAAATAGATTTATTGCGGATTATCCAAGTGGTTGGATGAGAAATAAGGAACCGGAAACCTGTAATTGACAGACGGTTAAATGGCTGGTTAAGGGTGTAAGGGTTAAGAGAAACGTAAGCGTTATTCGTATATCCGTTATTCGTTATTCGTTAATCGGATGTAGGTTGAATTGTTGATTAGTTGAATGGTTTAATGGTGGAAATCGTTATTCGTAAAGGGTTGTGGTTGTCATTGCAAACGATCCTGCGGGCCTGCGAGCGGGAGAGTGAAGCAATCTCCTCCAAAGCCGCAACGGACGCAAGAAATTTTTCGTTACGACGCAGTTACTCGGCATCCGGCCACAATTTTGCGTGCCAGCTGGCGAATAA
>JALWEA010000261.1 GCA_027039465.1 Calditrichia bacterium
GAAGTAGAGCAGGAATTGGCTGCGGTCTTTGGCATTCGCAGTATTCCGTCGCTGCTTTTTATTCCCATGAACGGTCGCCCGCAAATGGCTGTTGGTGCTTTGCCGAAAGACACTTTGAAGCAAGCCATTAAAGAAGTTTTGGGTGTCGAGGAAGTTGCCGCCTAAAGTTTTGCATTGTTCGCATAAAAAAGGCTCCGTTCGTTAAAACGTTCGGAGCCTTTTGTTTTTTACGATTAAGTTTCTTTAAAGTACAGTATCGGTAATTCTAACCAAATATTTGAAATTTGAGAAAACAAATTTATTACCTTAATTCCCCTTCCCTGAGGTATCAGGGAAGGGGGTAGGGGATGGGTTAAGAAATAAAAACAACAACTAAAAATGTTAGAGATAAACTCTCAGATTTCGAGATCAAGAATCTATTAAACGAACCCTTTGAAAAAAACGCCGTGATTTCAGATTTTTGAATATCTGGTACTGATTTCAACCCACCCATTGATCATGGCTAAGTCCATGTTGCTAAAAGAATTACATCCCCCTCTCTTCGAAGAAGAGAGGGGGGATGAGGGGGTGAGTTAAATTAATTTTTCAAAGGCTTCAATTCTTTATTCTTGAAATAATATTTTGCCAAAAGCCGATTTTGATGCCATTGATTGGCCGCTCTAGGTAAAGGCGGCAGCACTTCGTTTTCAACCGGTTTCTTTGTATCGAATACCAAACGCGTGCCTTCCATCGTCTTGTTGCTTACCAGCCAAAGCTGCACATTCCCGATCCACGAAGCGCTCTTTGCATCGGTTTTGAATGTGATTTTTAGTTGATTGTCCGCTGTTTCAAAAGGGATTTTAATCCAGGCCCATTTACCTTTTTGGGCTTTAGTTGTCGCTTTAACCGCCTGGC
The DNA here is from genome assembly GCA_027039465.1 of Calditrichia bacterium. GTDB lineage: Bacteria > Calditrichota > Calditrichia > Calditrichales > Calditrichaceae > Caldithrix. Next base: position 895 of record JALWEA010000261.1, read on the forward strand.
CGTTCACGCTAATCTGCACTTGGGGTAATGCTCGCGCTTGATTTTTTGAATCGCTTTGCAACAACATCGCTAATTGCGCCTGCGTTTCGGGTTTTAATTGTAATTCTGCCGTTAATCCCTGTTTCGTCGGATGCAGGCTGATCGTTTTTAACCCGTCAAGCGTACGCGTTTCCGGTAAATTAAATCGAATGTGTTCGGCTTTTTTGCCTGGTTGATGCATGGCTCCGGAAAAATTAGGGTTCAGCATTTTCAAAGGCCCGGTGGTTGCAAAAGCCGTGATTTGATATTGCCGATCATTTAGCTTCTTGCCGCTAAAAACAATATTTGCCGGTAGCGGTCGTTTGGCTTCTTTAAGCGGGAAAATTTGATAAACGGCGGTTTCGTAACCGTTGGCTTTTAGGTGAATGATATCTCCTTCTTTGTAAAGCTCGGGTGAAATCCAGCGGTATGGGTAAATTTGCTCCAAAACCAAATGATCAACGTCGGAGGCAAAACCCAATGTGTCGCTTAAGGGAATTTCAATCGTCTGCGGCGTGATAAAAGGATTACGTACCGCCACAATACCGCGCGATTTGTAGAAATGAACGTGAGCATAAACGGAGCCTTTTGAAGGATTGCCGCCGAGCATGAACGAATGTTTGAGAATATCGAAATTTTTACGCGCCCATTTCATGGATTGGGCAATGGCTGTCCATTCGGCGTCGCTAAGAATATCCGGCGAAATGTAAAGCTCCCACATGGAAACGCCGCGTGCAAAATAGAGCAGGGCATTGTCCGTAAATTTGTCGATCGGTTCCTGCTCGCCGCCCAATCTTTGCAATTCGCCCTTGATGATGCCGTGTGTCATCAAATTGGCAATGGGGAACCAAAACTTGTACGTATTAAAGTCGTGGAACAAAGTGTTGTCGCGGTAGGTAATAGCCGCATCCCGTTGGGTAATGGACGGCAAATCCGAATAACCGTAATCGCCGCCTTGCATCCAAATTTGATTGGCGTACTTTACCCACCACGGGCTGAGCCAGGTACCGGAAGTAATATTCAAATAGGTATTCGGATTTTCTTTGCGAACTGCGTTGCATAGAGAAATAACCGTGTCCATGACCGCGCGCCTGGAATAGAGGCCAACGGGATGCCCGTGATCCGGTTCGCTGCAGGAGAATTGAATGCCGTCCCATTTGAAGAAGGCAACGCCGTCATTGCGCACAAAATCGGTGGTGCGTTTTTTCAACAACTGACTGTAATTTTTACCGGCCACGCACATCATAGCATGGTTGCGGTCGGAATGCTTGGCGGTAACTTCGTAGCCGTGGGCGCCCATCCAATTAATGCGTCGCATGCGAAAGGAGTAGCCGCCGGTCGGACCGAACCAAAGGCCCAAATCGGTGTTTAACTGTTTCAAGCGGTCGGCAATCGGCTTTAATCCGTGCGGAAATTGTTTGGGGCGCAAAACCCAATCGCTGTCGTAAAGATCCCAGCCGTCGTCCAACACAAACGCATCCAAATGAATGCCGTTTTTTTGCACAAAATTCTTTTCGATCAAATCGATAATGCGCATGATGTTGGCTTCGTTCATGATGTTTTTGGCGGGAATGTTTTTAAACGCCGGTGCGCGCAAATCGTACCAACTGTTGTACAAAACATAAGGGCGTAACGGTTCAACCCTCTGCGAAACCAGATAACGCCCGAACCAAAGGCGCTCGAAATGCGAAGGCGTTAAAGCCAAAACTTGCCAAGGACTTTCAATGCCTTTGGCTGTAATTTTTTGTCCGACTTCCACACCGCATTTCAACTGCAAATTACCATTATCATCGCTGCGCACCGAGTTTGTTGCCGCGGGATATTCAAGGCCGCTGAAAAAGCCGCCCTGCTCATTGCGCAAAGCCACCGGCTGACCGAAACCGCCGAATTTTACAATCTTGAATTTTTCGGAAATTTGCGCGTAGGTCGGGTAAATAAAACGCAAAAAGTGGTAAACGAAGATGGAATCGCTAATAACCAATTGTTTGTGAACCCAAAAATTTCCGGGATTCAAGCGGTAAGAAACTTTGACCGATAAATTTTGGTCATAAAAGGAAACGGGTCCGCTAAAAATCAAATTGAGCTGCTTACCGCCGTTCTTTAAATCTTGTTGAGAGATGCGCTTCAATTTAAAATCTTTGCTTGTTAAAAGGACGGGATTATCGGCATTGTTGATCTTGTGCGGCGCCTGCCAGTCCGTCCAGTTAACGTCAAACGCAAAGTTGCCGTCGCTTTGCCATTCGGGCAATTGATTCTTAAAAAAAGATTTGGCTTGTGCATGGGCACGTAATAATTCCCGCTTTAAAAAACCGTTTTCAAGGGTGATGACGAACTCGATTTTTTCATTAGCAAGAACATATCGGTTGCCGTCGTGTTGAATTTGTACCGATGATGCCGTTGTCTGCTTGGGCGGGTTGTCCAATCCCTTTGCTTCGGCAGAGGAAAAAACGATTAATGAAAAAATAAGTGCGAAAAAAACGGTTGGATAACGCATAAACAATCCTTTCGGTTGGCATAACTGACATTGGAATAAAAATTGGTAATTGAAATATCGATCTTTCAAAGATTTGGAGTTAGGTTCAGTGAAAACCTCAGCTCTCCATTTTCTCTAGCAAATAATCCACAATTTCTTTGCTGCCGATGCCTTCCGCTTCCGCGCTGTAAGAGGTAACCAAACGATGGCGCAAGACTGGCAATGCCAAATGGCGAATGTCTTCGATTTCCGGCGTAAAGCGATTGTAAAGCAAAGCGCGTACCTTGGCTCCTAAAATCAAATTTTGCGAAGCGCGTGGGCCGGCGCCCCAACGAATCCATTCGTTGATCTTCGGATCGTTGGCCTCGCCCGGACGGGTTAAGGAAACCAGTTTCACGGCAAATTCAACCACATTATCGGCAACGGGTACGCGACGAATCAGTTTTTGAAATTCCAAAATTTCGGATTTGCCGATAGCCGGTTTCAAATTTTCGGTTTCTTCCACGGTGGTACGTTTCACAATTTCAACTTCCTGTTCAAACGACGGGTAATCCAGCCAAAGACTAAACATAAAACGATCCAACTGCGCTTCGGGCAAAGGATAGGTTCCTTCCTGCTCAATGGGATTTTGTGTCGCCAGCACAAAGAACGGTAAGTCCAGATCAAAGGTCTGCCCGGCGGCGGTAACGCGGTATTCCTGCATCGCTTCCAAAAGGGCGGATTGCGTTTTAGGCGGAGTGCGGTTGATTTCATCGGCCAGAATCAAATTGGCGAAAATCGGCCCTTTGATGAATTTGAACGTCTTTTGTCCAGTGGACTTATCTTCTTCCAAAATTTCGGTGCCGGTGATATCGGAAGGCATCAAATCCGGCGTAAACTGAATGCGGGAGAACTGCAAATCGAGAATTTGCCCCAAAGTACGAATGAGCAATGTTTTGGCCAGGCCTGGTACACCGACCAACAGACAATGTCCCCGTGCAAAAAGGGCAACAAGCAATTGCTCGATAATTTCATCCTGACCGACAATGACCTGACCCAATTCCTGACGAATCGTTTGAAACGATGCGGCTACGGCTTCCGCTAATTCAACATCTTTTCCCATAAGATTCCCTATTGTTATTGCTCACGCATTTCAGTAAATTGCCCATTCAAATGATTGAGTTTACTGAAGCCAATCATTAAATGCAAGAGCAACCAACGGCTTAAACGGAGGATAATGAGAAATCTTTTAAATTTAACAAACGAAGAATTGCAAAATTATTTTAATGAATTGGGCGAACCCCGATTTCGCGTAAAACAGGTGTATCAGGGCGCTTTTCAAAAGGGTTACGAACGGTTCGACCGGTTTACGAATCTTTCCAAAAAACTGCGCGAAAAATTAGCCGAAGACTTTACCTTGCGTTCATTTAAAGAATTGGAACGCATCAGTTCGCCGCTGGACGGTACCACCAAGTTTTTGTGGCAAATGGCAGACGGGCGTAAAATCGAAAGTGTGATTATTTACGAAGGTAAACGGGTCACGTTTTGTATTTCGTCGCAGGTGGGTTGCGCTTTGGGCTGTACGTTTTGCGCCACCGGTAAAATGGGCTGGCTGCGCGATTTGAATGCGGGTGAAATTGTGGAGCAGGTGCTGCAAATGTCCAGGCAGGCTAAATCCCCGCCGACCAATATTGTTTTCATGGGCATGGGTGAACCCATGTTGAATTACGATGAAGTGATGCGCGCTGCGGAGATTTTGTCCGATAATGAAGGTTTAAATTTCAGCAGACGTAAAATCACCATTTCCACCAGCGGTATTATTCCGGGTATTAGACGTATGGCTGACGAAGAACGCCCGTATCGGCTGGCTATTTCATTAAATGCCGCTTTTCAGCATAAGCGCGAACAGGTCATGCCCATTGCCAAAAAGTATCCTTTGCCGCAATTGATGGAGGCCGCGCAATATTACTATCGCAAAACCCGCAAACGCGTTACCTTTGAATATGTTTTAATTGCCGGATTTAACGACTCTTTGGATGACGCCCGCGAACTGGTGCGTATTACGCGCAAAGTGCCGTGCAAAATTAATATCATTCCGGTTAATTCGCAGGACGACAACTTCCCGGCGCCATCGGAAGCCAAGCTGCGCCAATTTGAGCAAGCCGTGCAGGATAGCGTTTACGCCGTCACGGTACGCAATCGCAAAGGTTGGGATATTCAGGCGGCCTGCGGCATGTTGTACGCCACGAACGAAGCCAAAGGTAAGGCGGCGACGCACAAAGTGGATGTGCAGACGGTTAAGATGAAAGATGAAAGATTAAAGATGAAAGAAAAAATATAAAGGAAAAAAGAAAAAGGAACAAAGCTCTCTTGCAAACGAAGGGACTTTTTGATTACAAGTACACGAATATACGGTTAACGAATATACGATTAACGCTTAACTCTTAACCCTTAACCCTTAACTTCAAACTCTAACTAAAACGGAAATACGGAATGCACCCGTTACTACTCATCTTTTTAATCATTGCCCTTGCCTATTTTGGCATTTTACATTTTGTTTTTTGGGGATTAAAAAAGCTGCCCGTCAAAGAGCAAACCGACTTTCCTCAAATTTCAGTGGTGATTGCCGCCCACAACGAAGCCGGGCGCATCGGGCCTGCGTTAGAGGCGCTGGAAAAGCTTGATTATCCGTCCGAAAAGTATGAAGTCATTTTTGTGGATGATGCCTCCACGGATAACACAGTCGAACGCATTGAAACGTATTGCCAAAGGCATGGAAACTGGAAATTATTACACTCCCAACGCAATGGCGATTTTGCCAGTGGTAAAAAGCAGGCTTTAAAAGAAGGAATTGCCGCGGCCAAAGGAGATATTATTTTTACAACCGATGCGGATTGCACCGTGCCTCCAAAATGGCTGCATTACATGAGCGCCTATTTTGAACCGGATGTGCACATGGTCTTGGGTTATTCTCCCTTAAAGCGTTTTAAAGGTTGGCTGCAAACCGTTTTGCAATTCGATAATTTATTTTCGGCCATTGTGGCTTCGGCGCCGACAACGTGGGGCTTTCCTTTAACTAGTGTGGGACGCAATCTGGCATATCGTAAAAATACGTACGAAACTTTAGGCGGATTCGATGCTTTGAAAAATCATCGTAGCGGAGACGATGTTTATCTAACCGAACGTTTCCGACAAAAGAGCAAAGGCAGAATCGTATTTTGTGCGCATCCGGAAACTTTTGTGGAAACGCTGCCGCCGCAGGGATTCAAGCACTTCTGGAATCAGCAAATCCGTAAGAACAGCAAAACCCTGCGTAAAAGTTGGGCCACCTCGTTGGCTTCGTTGCTGGCCTTTTTAATTTATGCTTATTTGTGGCTTTTCCCGCTGTTTGCACCACAGTTTCTGAACATTTGGTTGGCCGTTATCGCGTTAAAGCTAATTTTGGAATTTGTGACGTTAACCTTGGCCGCCCGCATATTTCGGCGGACTTTTCTGATTCCCTATTTTCCGATCTTTCAGATTTTTTACCCGATCTACATTGTCTTTTTTACGGTTTTAGGCAGCCTGCAACTTTACCAATGGAAAAAAGACGATTAAATTGCTAAATTGCTGCCGATGAAATTTTTCCCATATTAGGATTGCACTTGAATGAAAAATGCGCTTAAAGACAAATTAACGTTTTTACTGAAATATGCCGTTGGGCTGGCGCTGCTTGTGTGGATTTTATCCCGTATTAATCGCCAGAAAATGGTGGATACCCTGTTGCGCATTCATTGGACAAGCATGGCGCTCATCCTGATTATTGCAGCCGTTAACTTATTTGTCCAATATCGTCGCTGGAAATTTTTAGTGGAACAGCAATCCAGCGATTTTAACGCCCGCGATCTTATTCCCTCATTCTTTGCCGGTTTTACGTTTCGGCTTTTGCTGCCTGGCGGCCATGCCGAAATTTCCAAGATTTTCATGTTGCCAGGCAAAAAGAGCGGGAAAGTGATGGCCTTTGCCATTGAAAAATTTTTCCAAACCTACGTCAAAACGATTCTGGTCATGGCCGGTTTGCCCGTCTTGTTCCCGCAATGGCGTTGGATTTTTATTGTTATTTTAATCGCCTTGATCGGTTTGTATCCGTTGTTGCCCCGTCTTTCGCGAACGCGTTTTTTACAACGTTTTCAGGAAAAAGAAGCCAATTATCATCGTATCTTTTTACGGGCTTTATTGTTTTCATTGGGTGTGTTCGTCTGCCTGATTTTTCAATATTACATTCTTTTGAATGATGTGCATCGCATTCAATTTTCTCAAACCCTGCTTACGGTCATTTACATTTGGGGCGCCGGATTAATTCCCGTTTCCATTTCAGGTTTGGGTATTCGCGAAGGGATCGCAGCGGTCATGTTAAAGCAATACGGCATTCCGCCCTCAGCCGCCGTGGGCATTGCTCTTTTGATTTTCATTATTAATGCCATTGTTCCGGCAGTGGTCGGTGTGTTCTTTATTTATCGCAGGCAACATCATTTTAAAGATGCCGGAATTGCTTTTAAACGAGTCTCGGGAACGTTAATGGAACGGGGCAAAGAGAGAATCTTTAAGCGAAAAAATGAATCCGAAACGAAATAAAAAAGATTAGCTTTGTTGAAAAGTCGGATTTAAAGCAGTCAAATAGTTAAAGGTTATTCATGGGAAATAAATGGTCCGATCGATTAATATTAAGCGTCGTGCCGCTTAAATCGATGGTTCGCTCGCTCTTTATTTTTAAAGTCGCACACACACCGCGACGCATTTTTAACGTCTTTAAAATCCTTCTTTCAATGAAGCTTTCCAGGTGGATGAAAAAGCCGGTTGTTTGGGGTATTCCGCCCATTGTAATGGTGGAACCGACCAACATTTGTAATTTAAAATGTCCGATGTGTCCCTCCGGCAACGGCGATATGGCCCGCCCTCGGGGAAGACTGGATTTGCAAAACTTTAAAAAATTAATGGATGATATCGGACCGTATGTGTACCAGATTCAATTTTGGAATCAGGGCGAGCCGTTTCTCAACAAACAATTTTTGGACATGGTGCGCTACGCCAAACATTATGGCGTGATGACGCAAACTTCAACAAACGGCCACTTTATTCGTACTTTGGATGAAGCCAAAGCCGTTGTGCAATCGGGATTGGATCAGATTATTTTCTCGCTCGACGGTACCAATCCTGAGACTTATGCCAAATATCGGGTAGGCGGTGATTTTAATGTGGTTATGAAAGGCTTGGAAAATTTAGCGCAGGCCAAACGGGAATTAAAAAGTAAGCGTCCGTTGATCGAATTGCAATTTTTGGTTTTCAAGCACAATCGGGACGAGTTGGCGGAAATCGTAAACATTGCGCGCAAAAATCAGGTGGAACGGGTGGCCTTTAAAACGGCGCAAATTTATTCCGCGGAGCAGGGGCTCGAGTATTTGCCGCAGGATACGGATTTCACCCGCTATGAATTTGACGGCAAGGAATTCAAATTGAAAAGCGAACTGCCTAATTTCTGCAAACGACTTTGGTTGAATTCAACCGTTAATTGGGACGGTTCGGTGAGCCCCTGTTGCTTTGATAAAGATGCGGACTATGCCATGGAATTTTTGTTTGAGAAAAAGGTGCCTTTTAAAACGGTCTTTAAAAATGAAAAATACATGGCCTTTCGCAGACAAATTCTAACCGATCGGAAAAGCATTGAGATGTGCCGTAATTGTACCGAAGGTTTGAAAGAACCTTATGCACGCATTGTTGAAATTCAGGACAAAATCTCCATTGAACATTTTTTGAATGAAATGCGTCAAAAAGAGCCGACTAAAGTTGAATTAAAGTGATGGTCTTCTTTTTTTAGGTGTTTTGTTAATTCTATCTTTAATTTGCCTTCCTTGGTGAAAGTTTGTAATTTATTCACGCTATGAATGATAATCATTCACAACATGAATGGATTTACATCCCTCGTTGGCTAACGGAACGGTTTTCGGACGCTTTGCAAAACCATCCGGTCATTATTTTAACAGGGCCTCGACAGGTGGGGAAAAGTACCTTCTTGCAGAATATCGAACCCGTTAAACATTGGCCGCAACTGTCCATGGACAATTTGGATGTTTTGGAGCAGGCGCAGAAAAACCCGAACGCTCTTTTAACCGGAAAACGCCAATTTGTTATTGACGAAGTTCAGAAATCACCTCAAATTCTTTCCGAAATAAAGCGCTATGTGGATGCCCGTCGCAGAGAAGTTTCGATTGTGTTGACCGGTTCGGCAAATATTCTTCTAATGAAGAACGTAACCGAGACCTTGGCGGGGCGGGCTGTGCTAATGACTATGGATTCGATGGCATGGCGTGAGACCCGCGGACAAAAGCCAGTGTCTACACTGCAAAAAATGTTCGAAGGTCAATGGCAATCAATTACCGATAGGCAACCAATGAATGGGGATTTATTAAATTTGATATTTCGTGGAAGCTTACCCCCATTACTTTTCTTTGACACGGAAGAAGCGATCGTGCAATGGTGGGAAGGATATGTGGCTACGTTTTTGGAACGCGATTTACGATTACTTTCTCAGATCGACTCTCTACCGGATTTCAGAAGGCTCATGGTTGCTTTGGCTTTGCGCAGCGCTCAGGTTCTGAACCAAACGGAAGTCTCACGGGATATTGGTATGCCTCAACCTACGGTTAATCGTTACATTAATTTGTTGGAAATCATGCATTTGTTTTACCGGGTTCCGGCTTTTGCCGTAAATCGTACCAAACGTCTGATTAAATCGCCAAAAGCATTTTGGTTCGATTCCGGATTGGCGACTTTTCTCAGTGGTTACTACAGTTCCGAGTCATTGAATGGTATTAAACAAACAGGCGGTTTATTCGAAACGTTTGTGTTTCAGCAACTGCGTGTTTGGGCTTCGTTGCAAATTCCTAAAAGTCGAATTTACTTTTGGAGAACGGTAACCGGTAAGGAAGTTGATTTCGTTTTAGAGAAGGGAAGGCAAATCCTTGGGATTGAAGTCAAAAATAAGGCGGATGTCGGATATCGGGATGCCGAAAATTTGCGCCTTTTTTTGCATGAATATGCCGATATCGCGCAAGGAGGCATCATTGTCTACAACGGAAGCGAAGTCAAACCATTAGATGAAAAAATAATTGCGATTCCTTGGTACCTTTTGGTTTAGTTGTTTTATTTATTGAATGAAGCGAATTTCTCCCGCACTTTCTTTTCCACCCATTCGGGCTTGATTTCCAACATGCAGCGGAAATGGCCTTCCGGGCATTTTTTACTTCCGTGTTTACCGCACGGGCGGCAGTACAAATCGGGAATTTCAAAAACCACATCGTTCGGACGAAAGGGATAAAACCCGAATGCTTTCACGGTCGGGCCGAAAAAGGCGAATACATCGGTTTGCATGGCATTGGCCAAATGTAAAGCGCCGCTGTCGTTGCAAATCATCAAATCACAAGCTCCAATAACAGCTGCCGATTGCAGCAGGGAAAGTTCTCCGGCAAGATTTAGAGCTTTTTGCGCACCGGCAAGTTCAATAATATCGCGGCAAAGCGCACGTTCCTCTTTACTGCCGATGAAAACCAACCAAAAATCATCCTTCAAATTTTTGACCAATTCCGCGTAATATTCTTTGGGCCAGCGTTTGGTCGGCCATACCGACCCTGGCGCAACGGCGATAATCGGATGCTTGCGGTCAAAACGTCCGAATAAATCGTTAGCGAGAAATTTATCTTTTTGCGATGGGAACAATTCCGTTTGCATGGAAAACGTTTGCTTGCTGAAAGGACGCAGTAGAGCCAAATTTTTTTCAATCGTGTGACCCCGTTTTGGAAAGGGAACACGGCGGGTTAAAAAAAATCGAATGGGGTTGCGATCAAAACCGATGCGGTAAGGAATGCGGGCTAAAAAAAGCAACAGACCGGTGGTGAATGAACTGTGGGGGGTAATAGCCAAATCGTAGCGCGCACTTTTTAATTCTTTCAATGTTTTTAAAAAAGCGGATTTTTTGTTGTTTCGTTTGTCAAAGAGAATAATTCGGTGGAGGTGAGGATTATTGTACAAAACCGCGGCCGTTTGCGGAATCACCAAAATATCGATTTGTGCTTGTGGAAAAATTTGACGCGCGGCGCGGATTAGGGGAGTTACCAAAACGGTGTCGCCCAAAAATGCCGTTTGTACAATGAGAATGCGTTTGAATTCCATAAGTATCCGCTGTGTTTGATTTAATGGCCGACCAAAATTAAGAAATTAAGCGATAGCAAGCCAATCGAGTTAATGTGGTGATCATAGTAAGATGTTGATTTGTATAATCAATGCCGTTGGTGGAAGCCGTAATAATTAAGTGGAGTGTTATTGAAATTTATGTTTTAAGAACCTTGAAAAAATATCGCGATTTCAGGATTTGTTTAAATTGTGAATATTCGGTACTGATTTCTACTCTTCCACTAATCATTGCTAAGTTCTTGTGGATCAAACAGATTACATCCCCTTCTCTTCGAAGAAGAGAGGGGGAACGAGGGGGTGAGTTAAAATCGAAATTTAATTTTTCAAAGGTTTCGCTTTAAAATAAAGCCCTAAAGGACTAATGAGCTGGGAGCTGACTAACACCCCCAGCATAAATGCTGGGGCTAACAGAGTGCATTTTAATAAACCTAACTTGAGCGATTCTTAGTTAGAAGAAAAAACCTTTTGGGTATTTAAGACGTTGTGTTTATATTACTTAAAACACATAGACAATAACTAAACCCAACAACCCAAAAGGTTATAGAGAATA
>JALWEA010000262.1 GCA_027039465.1 Calditrichia bacterium
AATTGGGAACTGATACGGCAAGCGGACGTGATCTTTCACATTATTGGGCAAAAACGATTTCAACTCAATAGTTTGCCAAATGGCCACTCCTAAAGTGGCATCCCGAGAATCGGGACCGGGGATGGGTTAAAAAGGTGGCATGTCAATAGTAGCGCAGCGAAGAATCCCCTCCAAAGCAGCAACGGCCATGAATAATGTTAGGGATTCTTCATTCCGCTGCGCTTCCTTCAAAATGACAGCCCACCACATGTCAATAGTAGGCCGGGAACCACGGCTGGCACCATGGATTATTAGGATAGTGATACGACGATGTGGCAACCGTGTCTCGATACGATCCCGCTGGCGCGGTCTCTACTCGACAACCGGTTGCGCCACAACATGTCAATAGTAGTTTAAGGGTTAAGGGTTAATCGGGAATCGGTACAATTTACACTACCGGGCAGGAATTACTATACAACCAACGTTTAACGATTATACGAATATACAGTTATACGAATAACGATTTCCCATTCACCCATTCAACAATTAATCCATTTAACCAATTAACCAAAAAATCAATCCGATGAATCTTCAGGATAAACTCAATCGAATTCCGGCGCGACCCGGATGTTATTTGTTCAAGGACAAAAGCGGCAAGATTTTGTACGTGGGTAAGGCGGGCGTGTTGCGCAATCGCGTGCGATCCTATTTCCAAAAATCGCGTCCCTTCCATCCCAAGCTGGAAGCATTGGTGCGTAAAATTGCCGATGTGGAATGGATTGTGACCGATTCCGAAGTGGAAGCGCTGATTTTGGAAAACAATCTCATTAAAGAATACAAGCCGCGTTACAATGTAAGTTTACGTGACGACAAGAGCTATCCTTACATCCGCATAACCAACGAAGATTTTCCGCAAGTATTTATCACCCGCAAACTGGTACGCGACGGTTCCGAATACTTCGGGCCGTACACCGATGTGAAAAACGTGCGTTTTGTACTTAAAACACTCAAGCGGATTTTTCCCATTCGTTCATGCCGACACAATTTAACACCGGAAGTGATTCGCCAAAAAAAGATACCTTTGTGTTTGGACTATTACATCAAAAAATGCTTAGGCCCGTGCCAAGGTTTGCAATCCAAAGAAGATTACCAAAAGATGATTGCCCAGGTGCGTCAGTTTTTAAAAGGCAAGACTTCGGAAATCGTGAAGGAATTGCAGAGCCAAATGGTAGAACATGCCCGTAAAATGGAATTTGAAGAAGCGGCTTTGGTGCGCGATCGCCTGGCTGCCCTGGAGAATTATCGCAACAGTCAAAAAATCGTGCAGTCCGATTTTAAGGATCGCGATGTGGTTGCCGTGGCCATGGAAGACAAGGAAGTGTGCGCCCTGATTTTTCGCGTGCGCGAAGGAAAGATCATTGGCAAACAACATTTTTATTTCAAAAATCAAACATGGAAAGAAGAAGCGGAAATTCTGGACGAATTTTTACGTCATTATTATTTGAATACCCAGGATTTTCCGCAGGAAATTTTTCTGCAAACGCAAATCGAATCGCAACAGGCTTTAACGCAATGGCTTAGCAAGCAATCGGGACGCAAAACGGAAGTGGTTGTGCCGCAGCGCGGTGAAAAACACAAACTGCTGGAAATGGCCATTAAGAACGCGCGCTATTTGTTGGATGATTTGTTACTGCAAAAATTAAAGAAAGAGCAAACCATTCATTTTACGGTGCAGGCTTTGCAACGCGATTTGCGATTGCCCAAAGCGCCGCTGGTGATGGAATGTTTCGATATTTCCAATATTCAGGGCAGCGATCCGGTGGCCTCCATGGTGCGATTTGAAAACGGAAAGCCTAAAAAGAGGGAATACCGCAAATACAAAATTACGGTCAAGCAAACGCCGGACGATTTTGCCATGATGCGTGAAGTGATTGAACGACGCTACCGCAGGCTGATGGAAGAGAAGAAGCGTCTGCCCGATTTGATTGTGGTGGATGGCGGCAAGGGGCAACTTTCCAGCGCCGTGCAGGTTTTGCAAAAATTGGGATTGGAAGATCAGCCGATTATCGGGTTGGCCAAACGTTTGGAAGAAGTCTTCGTTCCGGGCGAAAGCGAAGCACGCCTGCTACCGCGTACTTCTTCCAGCCTGCGTCTGCTCCAGCAAATTCGCGACGAAGCTCATCGGTTTGCCATTACTTTTCACCGTCAGCGCCGCAAGAAACGAACGCTGCATTCGGAATTGGACAACATTCCCGGGGTGGGCGAAAAAAGGCGCCAACGATTGTTAAAAGTTTTCGGCTCGGTTAAAAACATTCGTCAGGCCACGGAAGAAGAATTAACGGAAAAAGCGGGTCTGCCGCGACCGGTGGCGGAAAGGGTAGCGGAGTATTTTAAGGAGAAGAAATGATGCGTATTTTGACAGCAGAAAATGGGCATTTTTAAAATAAGTGTTACACATTAGCTTTAAGTTTGAATCGAAGTTGTCAGATCGTTTCGGATCTGAATTATCGGATTATTTTAATCGTCCTTTCAGACGTCCTCATTCCCGAAAAAATATTTCCAAAACGGTATGACGGGAATACCTTCTTCTTCGCCTTCCTGATCGTAAGTAATGATGAATCCTTGTTTAATGTTGAGCTTTTCCGCGGCTTCTTTTATCCCTGAAATTTCTCTTTTCTTGTTCATTTCGGTCAACTCAAAGGTTGCCTGGATGGCTTTTAAATGCTTTCCTTTTTTAACGATGAAATCGCACTCACGCTTATTATGGTAAAAATAGATTTCATTTCCTTGCTTAAGCAATTCCGTAAAAATAAGATTCTCGAAAAGTTTTCCCTTGTTGTACGAAAAGCGAAAGGAAACATTCGCTAAAATGCCATTATCGGCGCAATAAATTTTTTTCTGCCCTTTAAATTGTTTCTTCAATGAAAAATTAAAGGGTTTTAATTCGTACAAGAGAAAACTATTTGTCAGGTAATGAATGAAATCGCGCATTGTGTTTTCATTACCGCCCAAAATTTTGGCTAATCCGGTGTAAGTGAATAGGCCGCCATTGTTTGAAATCAAATAGTAAGCCAAACTCATGAAGCGTTTAATATCCCGTATTTTGCCGTTACCGATGCAGTCTTTTAAGAGAATGGTTTCATAATAATTGATCAAAATTTCATGCATCAAATCGGGATTTTTTTGTTTTGTGACTTCGGGGAAGCTACCGAATTCTAACATGCGATCAACCATTTTAAGAACGGATGACTTGTTTTTCAATAAATCCATAAAATCCCTGATTCCCGAATGGAGGAGCAATTCTTTAAATGAATAGGGAAAAATTTGGTTTGTTAAATATCTCCCTGATAGTAATTGGGAATATTCACCCTTTAATAAGGATGAATTCGATCCGGTAATAAAAATTTTTGAGAATCGTTCATTGTCAAAAGCGCTTTTGACGAATTTTTCCCATGAATTTACATTTTGAATTTCATCCAAAAATAGAAACCGTACGGGCGTATTGGTAATTTTTTCGGCAATTTCTATGATTTGTTCTAATCTTTTGGGATCCTCATATATCTCCGTAAAAAAAGGATCATCGAGATTAACATATAAGATGCTTTTTGGGTTGTATTCCTTTTTTAGATGATTGATTAAAAGTTTGAATAAAGAAGATTTCCCGCCGCGTCGTATTCCCGTGACCACCTGAATCAGATTTGCATCCAGCTTTTTTAATAATGCATGCAAAACCAAACGATCTTGCAAATTTTTGAAAGACTCGCTCCAATGCTTGTTTTGCTGAATAATAGCCTTTTCCATTTTGTACCCTTTGGGATGTATGTTTGGTTAAATATACGAATCGTAATTAGTAAAATCAATAATTATTCCGAATTACGATTCGGAAAAACAGCAATATTTACGAATTATGATTCGGAAGCATAGCAATTCCTTAGTTGCATTACTTCATTATTTTTTAACCTCTTGATCTTTTCTTTGATTATTTGCAATTTAATCGCAAATTAAGCCGGATTCCGATTATCATTGCGATACGCGTTTCGAATACGGTTCTGTCCATTATTTCCTAATCCTCCCGCCGGTTTTGGCCGAATGATTAAAGAAAGCAAAATTCTGTCGGATTAAGTTTTTCAAAATAGGAAAAGTTTTATGAAAGTTTTGAAAAAGATGTTAATCGGGGCGGCCTGGGGTGTTTTGGCTGCTGTGCTGGTTTGGCTGCTGACCCATTACGTAGCCAAAGATTTGTTCTACGCTTACGAAGCCAAAACTTATGACTGGCGCATTAAAAAGAAATTCGAGCCCAAACCCACGATCGATGATATCATTGTGGTGGATATCGATGCCCGCGCCAATCAACTATTGGGCAAATACTCCCAGTGGCCGCGAACCTACCACAGCCAAATCGTCGACTTTCTGCACAAAGCCGGTGCCATGGCCATCGGTCTTGATATTATTTACGACAAAGACATCTGGCATCCGGATCAGGATGTGCAATTTGTCAAAACCGTGCGCAATGCGGGAAATGTGTACACGGCGGTTTATTTTGCGCAGGCCGATTCGGATAACTGGCGACCGGTTATGAAATCCGAGCCCAAGGGTTTTGACGCCTCCCGGTTTTATTACACGCTTCCGCCCGAAGCCGATGCGGTCTTCCCGCGTGAAGATCGTTTTGAAAGCGAATTTATTGATCTGCTCAATGCCAGCCGCGGCGTGGGTAATGTCAATTTTACGGCGGATGTGGACGGTGTAATCCGCCGCATTAATTTGTTCACCAATTTCAATCACCATTTGTACCCGACGTTGGGTTTTAAAATTTTTATGGATGCCATCGGTACGGATTCATTGCATTACGATTTAAAAAATTCATTTTTGGAACTCTATCGGCAGGGAAGTCTGCTGACCAAAATCCCGGTGGATGATCACGGCAACATGCTGATTAACTGGGCCGGCCCTTTCAAGTCGTTTCGCTACATCAGTTTTTACGATGTGCTTAAAGCCAAAGAGCGGCATTTACCGCCTGAAATTTTCAAAAACAGAATTGTGCTTTTGGGTACCTCTTTGCCTGGTCTGTTCGATTTGAGAAGCGTGCCCTTCCAAAGCGCCTTTCCTGGGGTTGAAATCCATGCCAATATTTTGTACACCCTGTTTACGCAGAATTTTATTACCAAGATGAAAAGCAACACAACCTTTTTGTTGCTCGTCCTTATCGGCATTGTTTTAGGTGCTATTCTCATTTTTACCCGTCCTTTGGTCAGCTATTTAACCATTATTTTGAGCGGAATTGCTTACGTGATTGTTGTGACCATTATCTTTTTTGAATCCAATTACTGGATTGAAATCGTTGCGCCGTTGGTCACCATTGTGGTTGCCTTCTCATTTGTGTATGTTTACCGTTATGTAACCGAAGAAAAGAACAAGCGTTTCATCCGATCCGCATTTTCCCATTTTGTAACAAAATCGGTTGTGGATGAACTTTTGGCCAAACCCGATAAGATTAAATTGGGCGGCGAAAAAAAGATTTGTACCGTGCTGTTCAGCGATGTGGCCGGTTTCACCACGATTTCCGAAAATCTGGAACCGGAAGAATTGGTGCAGTTGCTGAATGAATACCTGACCGAAATGACCAACATCGTTTTTAAGTATGACGGAATGTTGGATAAATACGAAGGCGATGCCATCATGGCTGTTTTCGGTGCGCCCATTGCCAGGGGGAACCATGCTTACCAGGCATGTGCTACGGCTATTGAAATGCAGGAGCGGCTTGTTAGTATGCGTGAACAATGGCATAAACAGGGCAAGCCCGAACTGCGCGTCAGGATCGGCATCAACACCGGCCCGATGGTTGTGGGTAACATGGGTTCCGAGACGCGATTTGATTACACGGTTATGGGCGACTCGGTAAACTTAGGTGCGCGCCTGGAACCAGCAAATAAAATTTACGGGACTTACATCATGATCGGCGACGGTACCTATCAAATGGCCAAAGATTTAATCATCGCCCGACCGCTGGATTTGCTGCGCGTGAAAGGCAAGACCAAACCGGTACAGGTTTATGAATTAATGGGCCTGATGGAACGCGGCGCCAATGACGAAATGATGCGTATTATCGATCTGTTCCGTAAAGGATTTGAATTGTACCTGCAACAGAATTGGGACGAGGCCATGAATTATTTTCAGCAGGTGTTAACCATCCGGCCGGACGACGGGCCTTCCAAAACGTACATTCAGCGCTGTCAAATTTTCAAGGAGAATCCTCCTGGAGAAACCTGGGACGGCGTTTATTCCATGAAAACCAAATAACAACGGTTGCCGATGCGTCGTAAAACAGTCAGATATTTGAGCCGGTATTTATTACCGGCTCTGTTTTTATTGCTGCTTTCCTGCGGTCAAAAACAGAACCGTCAATCTCAGGCGGTAAGTGATTCCACTATCGTTTTTAAACACTTTAAATTAGCCAATGCCCGCAGGCAATTTCAAAAGGCCATTACCGAATTTGAGCGGCAAAATCCAGGATTGCATGTCCGCGAAGAAATTTTGCCGTCCAACAGCAACATTCAACATCAATTTTATGTAACCAGTCTGGAATCTCATTCCGCAGATTTTGATGTGTTCTTGATTGATGTTATCTGGACGCCGGAATTCAGTTTGGCCGGTTGGTTGGAAGATGTATCCGATCTTTTTCCGGATTCGGTACAAAGCCAATTCTTTCCCGCACCGATTAAAGCGGATACCTATCAGGGACGCTTGTTTGCCATTCCCTGGTACATCGATGCCGGAGTTCTGTATTATCGCAAGGATCTTTTGCAAAAGTACGGATTTACACCGCCCACAACTTACGATCAATTGGTTCGCCAGGCTCAAACGATCGTGCAGGGAGAAAATCAAAAAAATTTAAACGGATTCTTATGGCAGGGCAAACAATACGAAGGGTTGATTTGCGTAGCCAATGAAATTATTTCCGGATTTGGCGGTACCATATTGGATGATTCGGGACGTGTCCGTTTGCAGGATGCGCCGGTGCGGCAGGCCTTGCAATGGTTGAAAGATACGATTTACCGCTATCGGATTTCTCCGCGTTGGGCACTTTCCGCGGATGAAGAGAATACGCGTTTGAGCTTTTTAAACGGAAATGCGGTGTTCTTACGGAATTGGCCGTATTGCTGGACGTTTTTTCAGAGAAAAGGATCGCCGGTCAAAGGGAAGGTTGGGGTAATCGGTATGCCTTCAATATCGGGAAAGCAGGGACGTAGCACACTTGGCGGATGGCAATTGGCCGTAAATCGTTTTTCCCGCAAGAAAGTCCTTGCTAAAAAATTTGTACGATTTTTATCCTCTGCTAAAATGCAATTGGAGTTCGCTTTAACGGTAGGGACAAAACCGTCGCGCCGCAACTTGTACCGGAATCGGCAATTGCAAATGCAACAACCTTTCATCGCCGATTTGTATCGGATTTTAATACAGGCCAAACCCAGACCCGTTACGCCTTTTTACGCGCAAATATCACAAATTTTACAGATTGAATTTTCCGCTGTCCTGGCCAATATTCGTCCCATTCCCAATGCCATGCATTCGGCTTCGGTGCAAATAGAGCACATTCTGCAACTGGAGCAGGGCACAAAGTAATTATTTTTCTTCCTTCTTTAATCTTTTATCTTTCATCTTGTTTAAAGCCATTGTCTTCCAAATCATTTCCGTTTATATTATCGTTATGATGAATAGGAAAGTCGTCATTAAATTTTTATTACCCGCATTCACTTTGATTTTTCTCGTTGCCTTTTTTCCCTTGGGCTACGGACTGATTCTTGGCTTTATGCGTAAAATGCCGGTTTTTGGAATTAATCGTTTTGTCGGTTTGCAGAATTATCTTTTTCTCTTGCAAGATCCTCGTTTTTTGCAAAGCCTGCGCACCACGTTGATATTTGTTTTGATTTCGGTTCCCTTGGAACTGGCTTTGGGTCTTGCAATTGCTTTATTATTGCGCGAGAAAATTCCGGGCGGTTGGTTGCTGAAAGTTTCCGTTATGATTCCGTGGGTTATTCCCACGGTTGTTTCGGCGCGTATGTGGGCCTGGATTTACAACCCGGAATACGGGATTCTTAATTATTTATTGCAAAGCAGCGGATTGATGCATCTTTCGGTCAACTGGCTTGGAAATCCGGTATTTGTCTTGCCTGCAATCGTTGTGGCCGATGTCTGGAAAACGACGCCGTTTGCCGCATTGCTTCTTTACGCCGGGTTGCAAACCATTCCTGATGAGCTTTACGAATCGGCCCGTATTGACGGTGCCGGCGGTTTGGCTCGCTTTTGGTACATTACCCTGCCTTTGCTCTTGCCGATTATTTTGGTGGTCGGCATTTTCCGCACCATGGATGCATTCCGCATTTTCGATTTAATTTACGTACTCACCGGCGGCGGCCCGGCCAATTTAAGTGAAACATTGAGCGTTTATGCCTACAAACTTTTTTTTCAAACCATGCAGTTCGGTTATGGTTCGGCTGTATCGGTCGCCATGTTTTTTGTAATTGCACTTCTCAGCGCGGGCTATATTTACCTTCTCCATAAGCAATTTCGCATGCTTTCCTGAAAATTTAAGGAATTATTTGGAATTAATACGCCGATTGTGATGTGCAACATTTAACTTTAGACTTAATTGCCCGATAATCGATTAATCATTTGTGCACGCATTTTGGCGAAGTGATTACTTAATGGATCACTCTTCTTTTTAATCCGTGCATTCAGATTTTTACAATAACAATAATGTAGTATCGTTTAATTTGTTTTACCATTCAAGGAGGTTTTATGTTTAAAAAATTGTTTCTTTTAATACTATTTTCATCCTTTGCCATTTGGTCGTGTCAGGGTAAGAAAAATACATCCGGCCCGGACGGAGCCAGCGCTCTGAAAACGGAAACACGGCAGGGTAAGATTGAAATCCCAAACAATGCCAATATCAGTGCGGGTGATTTGGAAGTGGTCAGTTTCGCAGAAGGTAAAGAAGTCGGCGCGGACGGCTCTTTTAGTGTAAAGGCAAATGAAGCCAGCAGCTACCAGGTATTGATGTTCGATGACAAAGTATCCGGCAAGCCTGTCTTTTTGGGTATTTACGATCCCGATTCCAAAAAAGTTATGGCTAACGATACTTCGACGGCTTTGGCACTAACGTTGTTCAATCCTTTCCTCATTTTAACCGATCAGACAAATCGCGAAGATTATTTGGCAGCGATCAAAAAGGAGCCCAAATTTGCCGAATTGCTTAAGGCGCTTCACGACGCTTATGCCGAAAATCCGCAAGATGCGTTAAACTTTTCGGAAAATCCGGTTATTTTTCAGTTGGCTGTGCAAACCATGCAGGCCGCTATGGAAAACTTGGGTTATGGCGGCGCCAATAAAATTCAGCAAGCGCAAGGAGTCAACCTGGATCCTCCTTACATCACGGATGTTTCCGGCGGGGGCATCACTTTTGTTAATCCGCGTTTTGTTTGGTACGCAGCCGGAGTGTATCCCAATGATGCCAATTTAAAAGAGGTGGTTACCATACAACGCAAAGAAAAAGTGTTGAATTTCGATTGGGGATGGCCGCCGCGTCTGAACAGCGATCCCGCAAAAACGCCTTATAATTTGGGTGACGGTACATTTCGCATTTTCCTGACACGCGGTTTGAACTTTTCCAAATTTAGCCAATGGGATGATCCCGAGGGAAGAGCGACCATTTGCAATTCCGCGCAGTTGGTGGTTTATATTCTGGAATTGGCCATCGGTAATATGAATTTCTTTTCAAATGATTTGCTTCTGTCATTTCCGGATCATTTTCATGTTTCGGGCGATCAAAGTTACCAATTCGGTGAAGCGATCGGTAGCAGGGATATGGGGAAAATCATTACTACCATTTCTCAAATTGTCGCTTCTAACTTAGACGGACTTTCTTATTGGATATGGCAACAACAAGCCAATAATGCTCAAAAGGCCTTTTTGGACAATGCCTTTGTATTCTTTTCAAATGCCACACAAGTATTGAAAATTTTAGGCTATTTGAATGAGCAGGTACCCTTTATCAGTGACTTGATTTTTTCGCCTAGAGAAATCAATTACTACGTAACGCAAAGCAATGGCATCCTGAAAGAGACCAGCCGCAATAATCCTCCTACGCCTGAATTTAAGATTACGCCTCCGGCAGGGATTGTGGGTGTGAATTTCGTCTTTAATGCTTCGGCCACCACCGATGATCATGATGCGTTATCCGATCTTCAGTTCCGTTGGGATTTTGATGCGGACGGCAATTGGGATGTGGGTTGGACGAGCGACACCACGGCTCAGTTCAGTTATTCCGAGGGCGGCTCTTACAAAGTAACTCTTGAAGTCAAGGACAGTGAAGGTTTGAAGAGTTCAATAGTTCACACTTTGAATGTGGGCGGCGGTCAGGGCACGGCCAGCCATGTTAAATTATTCCGTGATAATTTACCGTGGAACAGCAATTCCATGGTGGATATGTTGGTCTCTTTGGGCTTTACCGAAGGTCAAGGTCCGAATACGTATGAGATCTTATCTTCCGAGCAAATGGGTACCGTAGATTTGGTTCCAGGGCAGGATTTGGTCATTATTTCCAACGACCAGAATCAGACTTTTTACGATAATTATGCCAAGGTTCAGATTCGTTTTACCAATTTTGCCCTGGGTGGCGGCGCTCTCTTCTGGGAAGCATGTGACAACGGCTGGGCCTCGGGTTCTATGGAACAAGCGGGCATTGTTTTGCCGGGTAATATTCAAATGAATTATGCGTTGGATAATTGGAATTACATTCCTAACCCGGAATTGCCGCTGGTACAAGGTTTGCCGACGGCTATGGATCATAATTATGCCAGCCATGAGAGTTTTAGCAACGTGCCGGACGGCACGACGGTTTACTGTGTTAATTCCAACCAGGAACCGACCTTGATTGAGTTCAATTTGGGCGCCGGTTGGGTTATTGTGACCGGACAACCTTTGGAACATCAATACGAGCATATTTACGGTAATCCGGATATGGAAAATCTGTTGCCGCGTATTGTTAGCTACTTTACGGGCAAGTCGTTGGCCAAGCCTATGACCAAGAGAACCTTGCCGAAATCAACGCGAGCTACATCGGCGCGTTAATATATTTGATTCTATGGCGATTTATGGGACTGATAGCTATCAGTCCCATAACACTCGTCATCTGACTGATAGCAATCAGTCAGATGTCCGATTTAAAATGAAGGCAGTCCATTCAGGGCTGTCTTTTTGGTTTTAAAGGTTGCCCGTTAATTTTGCTCAACTTTATCTCCTTGTTAAAATTGAATTAATATTTATTACAAATATCCGATAATTTAAAATGGTTCGGAAACCGGCACGATTCAATCTCGGTTCCGCAAGAGTATCGATGCAAAGTTTAAATTGACGATCGAAAGGTGTAATGGAAGAAACATACAAAATATTAGCCGTTGACGACAATCCGATCAATTTGAAATTACTCTCCCGCGCTCTAGTAAATACCAAATACAAAATTTACACGGCCTCATCCGGAGAAGAAGCGTTAAATATTGCCCAAAAAGAGCATCCCGATTTGATTTTGTTGGATGTCATTATGCCCGGTATGAGCGGATATGAAGTCTGTAAAAAATTGCAGGAGAACGAGCAAACGGCTTACATTCCGGTGATATTTTTATCCGCCAAAAATGAAGCGGTCGATAAAGCCAAAGGATTGGCATTGGGCGCTGTTGATTATCTGACCAAACCGTTTAATCCTTTGGAAATTAATGCAAGAGTACGTACGCATTTAACCGCACGACGCAGTACCATACATTTGTTGCGTAAAAATCAGGAATTGAGCGCACAAATTGAAAAGTTGCAAAACCAACTCAACAAGCAAAACCGTGAACAAAAATCAATTGATTATTTAACCAAAATATCAAGCACCACTTTTCATGTCCTTCAGGATTCCGTTGAGCTCTACATGCTTTCCAAATCCAAAGATTTGCCCATAACAACGGTACACATTCCGGTGTACGAAACACAGGAATTGGTGGCTGTGCTTTCGTTAAACGGTTTCGAAAAAGAATATCCGACACTTATTGTGGAGCATTTGGTGCAAAAATTTGTTGAAGGATTTTTCCATGGCCTGGCTCAAAGCGATCCCCAAATAAACG
>JALWEA010000263.1 GCA_027039465.1 Calditrichia bacterium
ACACGGAATGGTGGAAAATCGCCCGCCATCTAAATCGTGTGGAACTCATTCCCATGATTATTAAAGGGAAAATGAACCCTTTAACCGATTTGGTCGGCAATGTCTTACTTTTTATTCCTTTCGGCTTTTTTGTGATGCTTTATTATTTGGCGCAGCATCGGCCTAAAAACGGATTACGCATTACGATTTGGGGAATGCTGTTCAGTTTGAGCATTGAAATATTGCAAATCGGTTTCCGTTATCGCACGCCTTCCACCACGGATGTAATTATGAATACGATCGGAACGGCAGTCGGTGTAATTAGCGCTAAAATCTATTTTCGTTATTGGGCTGCGCGTGTGCAGCGCTTTATTGAAATGACGCTTGAAAACGAACCGATCACATTGATTTTAATTCTGATTATTTTAGTCCAGTTTTTCGGCTCATTGTTGCCTTTTAACGTTACCATTACGGTTTCGGATTTAAAGCGTGCTTTGGCTCATGCCAACATTCAACCTTTTGGCGTAAAACCCCTCGGCCTTTTATTCGGCGCTTCGCACAAATACGCTGCTAACATGACATTTTCAAAGACAAAGTTCTTTGGTAATATTATATTCTACGCTATTTACGGTTATTTGACGATGTACGCTTATTTTCAATATTGGCGTCAACGTAAAGAAGGCAAATGGATTTTGTTGGCATTGCTCATTTTGTACTTTCCGTTACTAGAGATCACGCAATTTTTCATTAAGTCGCGTACCAGCGATATCAATGACGTGATCAGCGGTTATTCGGGCGCTTTTTTCGGTGTGATTTTATTCCTAGCCGTCAAAAAAGACGAATGGTTTACCGGCCTCAAAACAATCCGATTAAAGCACTTTATTGTACCTGTTGCCCTGTATTTGTTTTACATTTTTTACACCGGATTAAGTCCGTTCCGTTTTACCACGGATTTAGCCGCCATTCGACCGAACCTGAAAATTCACGTTTTGGTTCCTTTTTATGCTTATTACAAAGTAACCTCTTTGTGGAATATTTATGATTTGTTGGAATCGTTTTTTATGTTGATGCCGCTGGGTTTTATTTGGGCGTTGATAAAAAACAAAGACGGTGTTTCCAAACGGGCGGAAATGCAAGCCTTGTTTTTGGGACTTTTGATCGCCTCGTTCATTGAATTAGCCCAAGTCTTTTTACCGACGCGCACCGGCGAAATCACGGATGTAATTATGATGACTTTCGGCTGTTATTCCGGCGCATGGTTCTATCGCTATTATTATGAACATTATTTGGCGCGGAATGCATTTATTCGTTCATTGACGGAGGGGAGGGAAAAGGGTTAAGAGTTACAAGTTAAGGGTTAATAGGAAAATCGTTATTCGTTAATTGGAAATCATTGTTTGTTCACCCGTTCTTTGATGTGATTCCCCAGTCTGTCATTCCGAGTCACGCTCTTGCGTGAGGAGAAATTCCCTCCAAAGCAGCACCGGCCTTTTGATTGAGAAACAGTTCAAATATCGTTAAAGATTGCTTCCCCGCCTCAGGCGGGTCGCAATGACAGTCTTTTTGGATAACAATTTTACCCATTCGACCATTTACCATTTAGCCCACTTCCGCTTAACGCTTAACGAATACACGAATATACGAATAACGAAAAACCAGTTCCTAATTCCCGGTTCCAAGTTTCCAAATCCCGCCTAACTCAACAGCCCCAAAACCAAATACATCAACGCTGCCACGGCACCGGCTAAAAGAGCATACGGCAATTGGGTCTTAACGTGATCAATATGATCGCTGGCGGAAGCCATGGAAGAGATGATGGTCGTATCCGAAATAGGGGAGCAGTGGTCGCCGAAAACGCCACCTCCTAACACCGCACCGACGGCCAAAGGAATACTGACATTCATGGCTTGTGCCATTGGTACCGCAATGGCCATCATGATGGCAAACGTACCCCATGATGTTCCGGTGGCAAAGGCGATAAAACAGGCCACCAAAAAAATAATAACCGGAACAAAATGCGGACTTAACCAAGTTTTAGCCACTTCGGCGACGTAAACACCGGTGCCCAATTCCCGGCACAATTTACCGATGGCAAAGGCTAACATCATCAACAAGGCCAACGGGATTAATCCGCCAATGCCTTTAAACAAAAGATCCATCAATTCCTGAAGCTTAAAGATTTTTTGCGAACGGTACAATATGGCCGCTACCAAAAGCGCCGTGAGAACCGCCCACAAAACCGCTTGCGATCCCGAACCCTTGCCGATGGCATCGAACAATACTTCCAAAAATGGCTTCCCCTCGGTTGAACCCAACTGTTGCCAACCGGAATAAATCAAACCGACGGGCATCATTAAAACCATGGTTGCGATGGGGATAATCATGTTGCGTGCCTTGGGCTGCACGCCTTCTTTTTTCTGCATACTAACCACTTCATTCGACATCATGGGCACGGCATTATCGGCAATAACCTTGCCTTCTTCGATGGCCCGCTTTTCCGCTTTTCTCATCGGGCCGATATCTTTTTGTAAAATTATAACCAGTAAGACCGCACCCATGGCCAAAAACGGATAAAAATTCAAAGGGTAGGCCTGCACCATTATTCTAAAGGGATCTTTCAGCCCTTGTGCTAATAACAAGCCCATAATGTAAGCGCCCCAGGCGTTCAGAGGAATCAAAATACAGGTTGGCGCCGAAATGGAATCGGCGATGTAAGCCAATTTTTCTCTAGGAATTTTCATGCGATCGAAAATCGGACGAAAAATAGAACCAACAGTCAGGACGTTAATACTTGATTCCACGAAAATCATAACGCCGGTGGCCCAGGCCAAAAGCTCGACCACGCGACGGCTGTTTCCCGCGTGACGTTTTTCAATATATTGTAAAAATCGGTTAATATAACGAATAAAGCCGTCAACGCCACCGGAACGTTGGACGTAAGCGATGAGAGCACCAACCAAGGAACTAAACATAATGGTGCGCGTATTGCCCGGTTCTTTAAAAACATTAACCAGCGCTTCAATGGAAGCTAAAGTACCGCTAAAAAAATTCCAATCATTTAAAATAACCCAACCGATCCATACGCCTAGGAAAAGAGAAATAAAAACCTGCCGCGTTTTAATGGCTAAAAGAATGGCGACTAACGGGGGAAGCAAAGACCACAATCCATAATGATCCATTTGGAGCCCTTTCAGAGAGAGATAATTTGGTTTTTACAAACTAATTTTAATGGGCATAAAAATATCTTTTTCTGCAATTCTTTGCAAAATTAATTTTGTGGGAATCCTATTGGGCGGTGGATGCAAATATCAAATTTTTTAATATTCCCTTTCGCTTAAGGCATTATGAGATGGATGCCTTTCGAACGTTTGCGTATCCTTTCAAAACAGTTTTTAGAAAAATTTGACATTTCCCATCGAATTCATTAAAATCCGATCTGTAATACATCATACAAATTTTGAGGTGAATGTGAACTACGCTTTTAAACCGATTAAAAAAGCCGCAACGTTGAGTCAGGAGATTCAGGAACGGATTGAAAAGGCGATCCTTGCTCGTGAATTTTTACCCGGTGAAAAATTGCCGACCGAACATGAATTGTGCGAAATGTTCGGTGTCAGTCGCACGGCTTTACGCGAAGCTTTGCAGATGTTAGGTGCCAAAGGATTGATTTCCGTAAAAAAGGGCAGCGGCATTTACATCGAAGACTATTCGCCTCAAAATGTAATTCAACCCATGCGCCTTTATCTGGAACTGAATTTTGACAAAAGTTACATTTTACAGCTCATTGAAGTCCGCAAAATTATCGAACCTCAAGTTTGCAAGATTGCCGCGCGAAATCGTAGTGAAGAAGATGTGCAAAAATTGGAAAGAAATCTTCGGAAATTTAAATCAAGCAATCCCATGGATTTCCGGCAGGAAGGTGAACTGGATCGGGAATTCCATTTAATTATTGCCAATGCTTCGGGCAACCGTATTATTCCCATTATTGTAGACCCTATCTTTCAACTGATGCCCAAAATTCGCACGCTTGTTTATGCACAAATCGACAAAGCCAAAAGCGCCGCTTTTGAATATCACGATTTGATTTTTAAAAGTATTAAAGAACAGGATGAAGAGAAAGCCTATTATTACATGACCGAGCATTTGCGCATTGCCGAAGAACATTCGAGAGCCATTATTGAAAAAATAAAATAAAATTTTTTTGTCCGAAAAATATGTAATACATAATACATAATACAAATAATCGGGAGGCATTATGGAAATTCAATTGAAGAATAAAACAGCGATCGTAACCGGCAGCATTCAGGGCATCGGATTGGCTATTGCCAAAATTTTAGCCCAAAGCGGCGCTAATGTGGTAATGAATAGTCGCAGAGACGGAAACGTCCTGCAAAACAGAGCCGAGGAAATTGCTTCCGAAACAGGCGCAAAAGTAAAAGCCGTCTTAGCCGATGTAACCAAACGAGACGAAGCTCAGAAGTTAATCGATGCCGCAATGAGCATGGGATCGACCATTGACATTTTGGTTAATAATGCAGGCGGGTTGGTCAAACGCGTTCCGGTTGCCGAATTCGATGAACAGCATTTTCAGACCGTCATGGATATTAATGTAAAAAGCGCCTTTTTGATGTCACATTTGGTAATGCCGTACATGAAAAAACAAAAATCCGGCAAAATCATCAATCTTTCTTCTCAAGCTGCCCATGACGGCGGCGGTAACGGTGCTGCGGCTTATTCGGCCTCCAAAGGCGCGATCTGGACTTTTACCAAATCCTTAGCCAAAGAATTAGCTTCCTTTAAAGTCAATGTGAATTGCGTTTCACCGGGATTTATTGAATACACTTCTTTTCACGATACGTTTACGCCAAAAGAAGTACATGAAAAAATGCCTTCCATTATCCCGTTGGGTCGAACCGGTACTCCGGAAGACGTGGCGAAAGTCACCCTGTTTTTAGCCTCCGATTTGGCGGACTATTTAACCGGGCAATCCATTGAAGTTAACGGCGGTCTTTACATGCCCTAAAACGGGAGCCTAACGCATGAAAAAAATTCTGCTTTTCGTTTTTCTTTTTAGTTTTTCAACCGTTGGTTTGGCCAAGCCCATTGAACATCCCTGTTTGTTCATTTCGAAAAGGGGTGCATCCGAAATCCGGCAAAATTTAGACCATCTTCCTTTATTGCGGAAATCATTTTTGGAAACTAAAAAAATGGTGGATGCGGCTTTAAAACATCCCATTGAAGTTCCGCCACCAGGCGAAGCCGGAAGTTATTCCCATGAACGGCACAAACAGAATTATCGCGAAATGCGTGCCGCAGCTCTGTTGTTCCGGATTACCGGGCAGGAAAAGTATGCGCGTTTCATCCGCCGCATGTTGTTGAAATATGCCAGAATGTACCCTACGCTCGGTCCGAGTCCTTATGCCCATAACCAGGCGCCAGGTAAAATCTTTCATCAGATGCTCAATGAAACCGTTTGGCTGGTCAATACCGTACAGGCATACGATTGCATTTACGATTGGTTAACGCCCGAGGATCGTGCTCTGTTTGAAAAAAATATTTTTATTCCAATGGCACAATGGTTCACCGTGAAAAACGCCAGGGAGTTCAACCGCATTCACAATCACGGCACCTGGTCGGTAGCAGCCGTGGGCATGCTGGGTTTGGTTATCGGAAATGACAATTATGTACAGGAAGCGCTTTACGGCACTAAAAAGGATGGCAACGGCGGCTTTTTAAAACAGTTGGATTTGCTTTTTTCGCCGGACGGTTATTATATGGAAGGTCCTTATTACATTCGCTATGCGTTGCGTCCGTTTTTCTTATTTGCCGAAGCCTTACAGCGCAGTAAACCGCAGCTTAAAATTTTTGCCTATCGGGACAGCATTTTAAAAAAGGCCTATTATGCGGCCATTGAAACGACCTTCCCGGACGGCGTTTTTCCACCGATTAATGATGCCTCGCGCACGATGAACGTTGAAGCGGTCGGGGTTGTAATTGCCAACGATATTGCCTATTACCGTTATGCCTGCAATAAAGAACTATTGGGCGTAGCCAAAATGCAGGGACGCGTTATTCTGAATGATTGCGGTCTGGCTGTGGCAAAGGATTTCGGAGACGGAGGAAAAATTGACATTCCGCGCTGGAAAAGCATTGAATTTCGCGATGGTTCCGACGGTAAACAGGGCGGTCTTGGAATTCTACGAACAGGAAAGGGCGCTGATCAAACAATGTTGCTAATGAAATACGGCGTTCACGGCAAAGGACACGGACATTTTGACGAACTCCATTTCATTCTTTACGACCACGGGAATATGGTCGTTCCCGACTACGGCTTTGCGCGTTGGATTAACATAGAGCCTAAATTCGGCGGTCGCTATTTGCCGGAAAATAAGACCTATGCCAAACAAACCATTGCCCACAACACGGTAACTGTTGATCAGACTTCCCAAAACAAAGCCAACAGTAAAGAGGCCGATAAAGTTTCCGGCGAACGCCATTTTTTTGACGCTTCCAACCCGCAAGTGCAAGTGATGAGCGCCAGGGCAAATCATTGTTATCCAGGCGTAAAAATGCAGCGTACCATGTTTCTGATTGCCGATTCTTCGCTCTCTTATCCTTTTGTGGTGGATCTTTATCGCCTTACTTCCGAAACGCAACATACTTATGATTATGCGCTTCATTATTTGGGTCAATTTATTACGACAAATTGGAAATACGTTGCCCACGACAGTGCACAATTCCCGTTAGGTAAACAATACGGTTATCAGCATTTGTGGAACGAAGCAGAGGGTAGCGGTAACGAACCGTTTCAATTTACCTATCTTTACGGCGGACGCTATTATTCTTTTTTAACGGCCGCCCAACCACAGGCGCAAGTCTTTTTTACCCGCATCGGCGCTCATGATCCAAATTTTAATTTGCGAGACGAGCCTGCGGTTATTCTGCGTGTCCGAAAAAAAGATTGTCTGTTTGCTTCGGTCATTGAGCCGCATGGTTATTTTAACGAAGCACAGGAGAGTTCCGAGAACCCGTATCCTTCTTTTAAAACCGTTAAAATTATCGGCAGCAATCCGCAAGGTTCTGTAATTGAAATTACGGCAAAAAGCGGCAAACGTTGGCGGATCATGGTTACCAATCAAAAAGCGGATGCCCGCAAACAGCATCGGTTAAAATTCGGTGGTAAGGAATTTACCTGGGTGGGAAACTTTAAAGTTGTAACTCTTAGCAAATAGGAAACGATATGGCTAAAATCAAAGGTCTTCGTTGGTGGATTGTAACACTGGTTGCTTTGGCTACGGTGATTAATTACATCGATCGCAGTGCGCTGGCCATCATGTGGCCCAATATCAGCAAAGATATCGGCTTGACCAAAATCGACTATTCCCGTATTGCCATTACTTTTACCATTGCTTATGCCATCAGTCAAAGCCTGTCCGGCAGATTCTACGATTGGGTGGGTACGCGCATCGGGTTTGTTATTTCCATTATTGTTTGGTCGCTCTCGGAAATCGGACATGCGGTTGTCAGCACGGTTTTGAGTTTTGCTGTTGTACGGTTTGTACTGGGACTGGGTGAAGCGGGCAACTGGCCCGGGGCTACCAAATCCAATGCGGAATGGTTTCCCATTAAGGAACGTGCTTTTGCACAAGGCATTTTTAATTCCGGCGCGTCCATCGGATCCATTATTTCGCCGCCCTTAATCGCCTTTCTTTATTTGTGGGTCGGTTGGCGCGCAACGTTCGTCATTCTCGGCGGCCTGGGTTTGTTGTGGATTATTCCCTGGCTATTTGTGTACAAAGCTCTGCCCAAAACCCATCCGTGGTTGAGTGAAGAAGAACGAAAATACATTTTGGAAGGGCAGAAAATTGACGGCAAAGGCGAAGAAGATGGCAAGATTTTAAGTGTCGGACGCCTGTTGTCATTCAAACAAAGCTGGTCGGTACTGGCCTCGCGCTTTTTCCTGGATCCGATTTGGTGGCTGTTTGTCTATTGGCTGCCCATCTATTTGGCGGACAAATTCGGTTTCAACATTAAACAAATCGGACTATTTGCCTGGGTACCTTACGTAGGTGCTGCACTGGGAGCGCTTTCCGGAGGCGGCATTGCGGGCTGGTTCATGCACCGCGGTAAAACCTTGGATCAGGCGCGTAAATGGTCGATTTTGTCGGGCGGCATCATCATGTTGCCCGCTTTATTATTGACGGCTTACGCGGCCAAACCGATTATTGCAGTTTTATTGATCGCATTTATTCTATTCGGATTTCAGGTCTCGATCGGTAACATTCAAACCCTGCCGAGTGATTTTTTTGTGGGTAAAAATGTGGGAACCGTTGCCGGAATGGGCGGAACGACGGCGGCCATCGGAGTTATCATTACGACCTATTTGGTGCCGCTCATTACCAAAACTTCCTACATCCCGTTTTTTATGTTAGGCGCTGCTTTGGTTCCTTTGGGAATTTTTAGCGTCTACTTTTTCGGCGGGAAAATACAACGTATTCAAGCAGGAGTGCAAGAAGATGTCTGATTCGTATCACATCAAAGATGAACAGGTAAAATGGGAACCTGCCGGCGAAGGAATCGAACGGAAAATCATGGGTTACCAACCCAACTTAATGCTGGTCAAAGTACATTTTAAAAAAGGAGCCGTCGGATACAAACACACCCATCCGCACGAACAGGTTTCGTATGTCCTTTCCGGGAAATTTGAAGTGGAAGTGGATGGAAAAAAAGAAATACTAAAAGCGGGCGATGCCTTTGTAATTCCCGCAAATATTGAGCACGGAGCAGTCTGTTTGGAAGACGGGATTTTGATCGACACTTTTTCACCGATGCGTGAAGATTTTTTAAATCCATAAATCCATTAAAGTAAAAGGAGAAGTTATGCGACGTATTGCTTCAATTTTTCTAACATTTTTGCTCTTGGGGATGTTCTTAGGAGCAAAAACAGGATTTAGTCAAACCGTTCATTATGTGGCGGCCGGAACGGATGTATTGAAGGCAGCCATCGACGCTGCCGCTCCTGGCGACATTATCGAGCTAACCACGAGCGGCGGGGCTTATTTGTCCAACGATCAAATTGTGCTGGACAAAGATTTAACCATTCGGGGCGCTGAAGACATTGAAGCAAAACCGATTTTGGAATACATCGGTACTTCAACCGGCGCCTACATGTTTAAGGTGACCGGTTCACCGAAAATTGTTTTCCAAAATCTGGAATTTAATGGCGACGGCACGGCGGATGGTGCGGCGGCCAAAGCCAAATATGCTTTGCGGTTGGATAACGGCGATTCCACCGGAACGATGAACATAACCGTTTCGGATTGTAATTTGCACGATTTTA
Source organism: Calditrichia bacterium (assembly GCA_027039465.1). Taxonomy (GTDB): domain Bacteria; phylum Calditrichota; class Calditrichia; order Calditrichales; family Calditrichaceae; genus Caldithrix. The sequence goes on from JALWEA010000263.1 coordinate 9,320, forward strand.
ATGAAAAGATAATCAAACCATACAAACTGTGCGGCATCGATTCGTTGATCGTCAAAAATACCATTTTGCACGACGGAGCCAAAGAAGGCGTAACTCTGTATTCCGGTTCCACCAGCGATCCCGCCGTGTACATGAAGTACGCTGAATTCACCAACTGTACGTTTTACGGATTTGTCCGTGAAGGTATTAAAGGCGATACCAATCCCAATACCAAAGTGCGTGTGAATCATTGTACCTTTTACGATTGCGGCGGCAGCTCCAAGGGTATGATCTATTTTGACGACATGACCGATGTGGAAGTGAAAAATTCTTTATTTGTGCACAATGGCTATTCCAGCTACTTCAGCCGCTTCGAATCGGCGGATAATCAATTCAATCACAATGCGGTTTGGGACGTGAGCAGTTGGAAGGTCTCCAATGCCACCGTTTCCGATACGCTACATGCCGATCCCATGTTTAAAGATGCGGCCAACGGCGATTTTACCTTGGCGGATAATTCGCCGGTCTTGGGCCAGGCCGATGACGGCCACGCCATGGGCGACTTACGCTGGGATCCGCAATACTTGCAACCGAAAGTTATTCAGTTGGAAGCCGGTACCGATGTGCTTAGTGCGGCCATTTCTTCGGCCAACCCTGGAGATACGCTGGAATTGGTAACCAGCGGCGGAAAATATTTGTCAACCGGTCAGATTGTAATCGACAAAGACTTAACCATCCGCGGTATGGAAGGATTGGAATTTAAACCGATCCTTGAATACGTCGGCACATCCACCGGCGCTTACATGTTCAAAATTGTCAATTCACCCAAAGTAACTTTTCAAAATTTGGAATTCAATGGCGACGGCACGGCGGACGGTGCCGCGGCCAAAGCCAAATATGCCTTGCGCCTTGATAACGGCGACGTGAACGGCTCCATGCAGGTGCGGGTCATGGATTGTAATCTGCATGATTTCAATGAAAAAATCATTAAGCCCTACGCCAACTGCGGTATTGACAGTTTAATCGTGCACAACACCACTTTTCACAACGGTACCAAAGAAGGCGTTACTCTTTATTCCGGGTCTTCCAGCGATCCGCAGGTAAATTTGGATTATGCGGAATTTTACAATTGTACTTTTTACGGTTTTGCCCGCGAAGGCATCAAGGGCGATACCAATCCCAATACCAAAGTGCGTGTTAATCACTGTACCTTCTACGATTGTGGCGGCAGCTCCAAAGCAATGATTTATTTTGATGACATGACCGATGTTGAAGTCAAAAATTCATTGTTTGTGCACAACAGTTATTCCAATTATTTCAGCCGCTTCGAATCGGCGGATAATCAATTCCATCACAACGGCGTTTGGGACGTGGTTAGCTGGAAAGTTTCAAGTGCCACGGTTGCCGACACCTTTCATGTGGATCCTCTTTTCAAAGATGCGGCCAATGGCGATTTTACCTTGGCGGATAATTCACCGGTGCTGACGCTGGGTGATGACGGCGATGCCCTTGGCGATTTGCGTTGGGCGGCGCATCCGGGTCAATTCCGGTTGAGTGTTTATGTGAACGGCAACGGTTCCGTTAAAGCGGATCCGGCCGGCCCGTATTATGACCCTGGAACCGTTGTAACCTTAACGGCAACTCCGGCCGACGGTTGGAAGTTCACCGGTTGGGAAGGCGATGTGACGGTTTTTCCGCCGGATAATCCGGTAGCTACGGTAACCATGGATACTAATAAAGTTGTGCGGGCCAATTTCGAAAGTCTGGCACCAAAACACACCGTCACGGTTGAAGTGGAAGGCATCGGTCATGTGGAATACAATCCGGAGCCTTTGGAAGGAAATCGCTACGACGAAGGAACGCAGGTTACCTTGACGGCCGTGCCTGATTCGTCTACCTGGGAATTTGTCGAATGGACAGGAGATACTACTTCCACGGATAATCCTTTAACCTTTACCGTGATGAATGACATGAATTTGACGGCGCATTTTCGCAGTACATTGCCGCAGGTTACGCTGGATATCGATACGGTCGGTCTCGGCGGGGTCACGGTATCGCCCGAACCGATTTTCGGTACGTATGATACGCTAACCACGGTAATTCTGACCGCGACACCCGTACCGGGATGGGAATTCACCGGATGGACGGGCGATTTGGTCAGCACGGAAAATCCCGATACTTTGGTACTGAACGGAAACAAACACGTGATTGCCAATTTCGGCGAAATTCAAACCGGCACCCATGTGCTGGAAATCGACACAACCTGGGATTTACATGATGCGGTTGAATATGCTAATAATAATTCGCATATCGATACCATCATGCTCATGACCACCGGTACGTACACATCAACTTCCACTGCGGATGTGGCCGTGCTGAAACCGGTAACCATTATGGCAAAACCCGGCTTGCCGGAAAAACCGATAGTAACCAACAGTGATCCCGAAGGCGCCAATTTGGATATCTTCCGCGTTTTTGATGATTTTACTTTGATCGGTGTCCGGTTGGACGGCGGAAGTCCTAAGAGCCAGGGAATGAAATACGGCATTCGTCTGCGCAATTATTCGAACGGAGATACGGTACGTTGGGGTACCAATATTACTTTAAAGGATTGTGATTTTGTAAATCTCTATCAGAAAAAAGATGTGAAGTACGGCGACGGTCATGCTTTCAAAATCGATAAGAACGTTCGTGCCGGTGTGGTTAAGATCGAAAATTGTACGTTTGCCAATATCGGTTACGAAGCCATTCGTATTTCGGACACGGAAAAGTGGCATACCGATCGTTCGGTGGATAGTCTGATCGTGCGCAACTGTACATTCACCAACATCGATGCCGAGTGCGTGCGTTATTATTCGGACAAAGACACAACCACCAAAGATGCACCGGTTATTTTGGAACACATTACGGTGAACGGTTCGGCCACACGTGCTTTCTACCTTAAAAATAGCGGCGGCGCTGTCGTGCGCGACATCATCATTGCCAACAGCCGACTTTCCGATGTGGGACGCGATGCGGATTTGATGGATGCGCAGGGTAAAGGCACGGTCGTCAGCCATATTGATACGTTTAATGTGCGCGCCGTTCCCATCAAGTCGTCTAAAGGCGGCATGGTGGATACGACCACCGTTTGGGGCATCGATCCCAAATTCGAAGATGCCGCGAACATGAATTACACCTTAATGCCCGAATCCCATTTGTACGGCCTGGCGCATGACGGTAAGGCGTTGGGTGATTTACGCTGGGCGACCAAGACACCCGTCAGCAAGTTACTGACCATCATCATTGAAGGAAACGGTAGCGTTGAACTGAATCCGCCGCCCGTGGGCAAAACTTATGATCCGAATACGGTCGTTCAAATGACTGCCGTGCCCGATTCCGGTTATGAATTTAAGGAATGGAAAGGTGACGTTACGGGTACGGAAAATCCGGCTTCGGTGACTATGGATGACAACAAAACCGTTACGGCCGTTTTTCAATTAGGTACCGGTATTGACGACGGCCAGAATGTCCCGTTAAAATATGCGCTTTACCAGAATTTTCCCAATCCGTTCAATCCTTCAACCACCATTGGATTCGATTTAAAAGAAGGCGGTCGGGTTACTTTGGAAATTTACGATGTATTGGGACGTAAAGTGGCTACGGTTATTGATAAACGCATGAAAGCCGGTCGTTACAAAATTGTCTTCTACAGCCCGAAATTGTCATCAGGCGTTTATTTTTACAAAATTAATGCCGGAAAATTTTCGGCTATTAAAAAGATGTTGCTGGTTAAATAAGGCCATGTTATGAGAGCAGAAGCATTGTCTTCTGCTCTTTTCCACAATTATCCGTTAATAAGGAATATGGAATGAGCAGAGAGGAAATTGTTACCAAAGCCGAACAGGCGGGTATTGTTGCTGTTATTCGTCTGCATGACGGCCAATCCGTTTTGCCGGTGGTTGATGCTTTGCTTGCGGGCGGGGTTTTTGCCCTTGAGGTTACGATGACCGTTCCCAATGCCATCGAATTAATTCAAATGCTTTCCCAAAGAAAGGATGATCGAATTCTTTTGGGGGCAGGCACGGTGGTAGATTTGGAAACCGCCAGGAATGTCATCGATTCCGGCGCGGATTTTATTGTGAGCCCGGTTTTAATTCCCGAATTAATCCGTTTTGCCCATGAACATGAGAAACCGGCCTTTATCGGTGCCTTTTCTCCGACGGAAATTTTCCAGGCCTGGCAACAGGGAGCCGATGTGGTTAAGGTTTTTCCGGCATCGCGCCTGGGTGCAAAATATTTCAAAGACATTCACGGCCCGCTGCCTCAAATTAAATTAACTCCTACCGGAGGCGTCAATCTGGAAAATGCGCAAGAATTTATCCGTAATGGCGCCAGCTTTTTGGGCGTCGGTACGTCTTTGCTGGACAAAAAATTAATTGCCGATGGCGATTGGCAAGCGTTAACGGAGCGGGCGGCCAAGTTCAAGCAGGCCGTTGAGCAGGCACATAAGGAATTGGGAGGATAGATGGAAAAGTCCTTTGTTACCTTTGGTGAAATCATGCTACGTTTGGCTCCTTTTAATAAAGAACGTTTCGTGCAAGCCGGTATTTTTCAAGCGACTTATGGCGGTGGTGAGGCCAATGTGGCGGTTTCGCTGGCTCTTTTGGGGAATAAAGCGCGGTTTGTAACACGCTTGCCGGATAATCCGCTCGGGCAGGCCGCTTTGAATTATTTGCGCGGCTTTGGCGTAGACACAACTATGATCGTTAGAGGCGGGCCGCGTTTGGGCATTTATTTTTTGGAGCATGGCGCTTCCATCCGCCCTTCAAAAGTGGTGTATGACCGTGCGCATTCATCCATGGCGGAAGTACAACCGCAGGATTTTGATTGGGAGGTCATCTTCGGCGATGCCCATTGGTTTCACATTACGGGCATTACGCCCGCTTTGAGCCCTGTGTTAGCGGAGATTAGTCTGACGGCTGTGCAAAAAGCCAAAGAGAAAGGGCTGACGGTTAGTTGCGATCTGAACTACCGCAAAAAACTGTGGACGCGTAAGCAAGCAAATAAAGTTATGAGCAAACTGGTGCAATTTACGGATTTGATTATCGCCAACGAAGAAGACGCTGCCGACATTTTCGGCATCGAAGCGGAAACAACCGATGTTACTTCAGGACATTTGGATGCGGAACATTACAAATCGGTGGCGCGGCAGCTTAAAGAAACAGGCAAAGCGGGAATGGTTGCCATTACGCTGCGCGAGAGCCTTTCCGCGTCCGATAATAATTGGTCGGCCATGTTGTACGACGGGCGGGAATTTTTCTTCAGCCGCAAATATGCCATTCATTTGGTGGATCGCGTGGGCGGCGGGGACAGTTTCGGCGCCGGATTGATTCACGGTTTAAATAAATTTTCGGACAAACAAAAAGCATTGGAGTTTGCCGTGGCTGCTTCCGCATTGAAACAAACCATTCCGGGAGATTTTAATTTGGTCACGGAGGACGAGGTTCTGAATATTGTTAAAGGCGATTTATCCGGACGGGTGCAACGTTAACGGGTTGGAATGATTTCCATGATTTCTAAAAATCGAAATAAATATTTAGTAACGATTTTAATTGCCTTTCTCTTGGGGACATTGGGTGCCGCGGGAGCCGTCTTTGCCAAGGCAACGCCCAGGGACGATTTTTTCAAGCGTTTTTCTCTTCCCGATAACCGTTCTATTTTGCAGAATTTGATTCCGGCCAACGATACATTGAAATCCGTTAGGGCGCTTCCCGTGCAAAAGGCAATGCCGGAATTAATGCGCTATTTAAAACAAAAAGCGGCCACGCGCTATTATTTTAATTGGCGGAATTTCCGGGCACGGATTCAGGCCTATTTCAATACCTTCCCGCAGGAGAAACAGCGAACGCTGCGTTTGGCCCGCGAGATGATGGAACGTTTTCCGGCAAGTCCGGCATGGCAATTGCCTATGAAAGATCGCCACGGTCAACTTATTACGGCCTATCAATTCCGTCATTTAGCCAGGCAAAGTAAATTGCCGCAAGTGGTTTTAAGCTATTATCTGCAAAACAAAGAACAAGCCTATTTAAATTATTTTTTGAGTCAGGTGCGAAGTTTAAACAAGGCGTTTCAGAACGGTAAAGTGGAAGAGGGCGGCAATGCCGTTTACGAAGTCTTCCGTGCCGGGAAACGGATGCACCACTGGCTTTTTGCGCATTTTGCTTTTCTATCCGATAAAAATTACACCTGGCAAGATCAGTTGTTATTATTGCGTACTTTTTTACACCATGGCGCTATTTTATTCGCGGAAACAAAAAAATATCATCCTGGCAACCACCAAACACGAGGCCTGGTAGCGCTTTTTGAAATTTCGGCTCTGTTTCCGGAATTTAAACCGTGCATCCAGTGGCGCAGGCATGCTCTTAATCTGTTACTTGAGCACATTAAAAATGAAGTCAATGCCGACGGCTTTCAGTTCGAGCGCAGCGAACATTATCACAAAGGCGATATTGAGAATTATTTGCGGGTCTACCAACTTGCGAAATTGAATCATATTGTTTTGCCTGCGGAATTTGAAGAAAAATTTAAAGCCATGTTCAACGCCCTTGCCCAATTGGCTCTTCCCGATGGAAATTTACCGGTTCTGCAAGACGACACGGATGGGGGCTCGGATGTGGAAGCCGATTTAAAGGAGCCCATGGCCGTGGGCGCGATGGTGTTTTCCGACGGTTTGTTTCGCTACTTTGCAGGGGAAAAGTGGCCGCAAAGTTTTTATTGGTTGTTAACAAATAAACAGTTGCAAGAATTCAAAGCGTTGCCGAAACAAGCGCCAAAATACGGCTCATTGGCTTTGAGGCAAACCGGTTACTACGTGATGCGCGACGGCTGGGACAAGCAAAGCAATTACATGATTATTTCCGCCGGGTTGGAAAAGCGCAAACCGGATCATCAGCACGGGGACATGTTGGGCATAATCGGTTTCTCCCACGATACGATGGTTTTACCGAATTACAAAGTGCATTACAATCATCCGGATTATTCGTACCTGAAGAATTCATGGGCGAAAAACGTGGCCTTGGTCGATAGCCAGACCCAGGGACGTGACTGGTTGGCAAATCGAGGCGGATCGGGATTCGGGAAGTGGAAAATTCTACCGGAGCCAAAGGTAATGTGCTGGCAAAGCGGTGATTCCATGGACTATTTTTTGGGCTCGCATAACGGCTTTTGGAATTTAGGCGTGCGTTATTTTCGGGACGTGCTGTTTGTCAAACGTCATTTTGGGCTGGTTGTCGATCGATTTCTGACTAACGGCAGGCATATTTATCAACAGGTTTGGCAAGGGAAGTTTAAGAGAGTAAATGCTCGGCACCTGAGCCGAACATTGAAAGATGGCACAGAATTCCATCTCATTCAGTTGCGCAACGATGCCTTCACGGTTAACCGGCACCTTTTCGGCGAACATCAAAATAACGTCTTTCAAATTCCGGCTTCGGGTAATTACGATTTTATTACTTTGATTTTTCCCGGAGAATTGGTACAAAGAGGCGGTTCCGTTTTTGCAAGCAAAAGATTTACTTTCGAACAGGCAACGGAATGGAGTCCGTCGGCCAAGGTACAGTTTAAGTTGCAAGCTTTAATTCGAAAAAAACAGCAGCCTTATTTGTTGATCGGAGTCAACGCCATTCGTTCGGATAAGCAAGTTTTTTCTTTTACACAACCGATTCATTTGCTGATCGTAAACAAACAGTCTCATAAACTGACATTGCGTTTTTACGGCAGCAAGCAATCGGCTTTTGAGTTTAACACGACTAAACCGCCCGCGTGCGGCGGACTCGTGCAGATTAAAATTTAAACATTGCCAAACACACAACAATCGGAGGGTGAATAGTGAAAATTGGGATTCGATTCACGTTGTTACTGGCGGTAATACTGTTCGTTTTAAAACCGGGTTTTGCCGGAAATACGGGAAAGTTAGCCGGTATCATCACCGACGCCGAAACCGGCAAACCCTTGCCGGGCGCTAATATTGTGATTTCGGCCCGCTGGGAAAACGGGCAGGAAATTCCCTTACGTGTGCCGGCCGGTGCCGCCAGCGGTTTGGACGGTAGTTACTACATTTTGAATTTACGGCCGGGCTTTTACACCATTGAAATAAGTTACATCGGTTACCGTCCGAAAAAATTTACCAAGGTGGCCATTACGGTGGATAAAACCACGCGTTTGGACGTGGCTTTGCAAAGCGAAGTGTACAAGGGCGAAACCATTCAAGTGGTAGCCTATCGTCCTTCGCAAGTGGAAAAGGATTTAACGGCCACCAAACAAGTGTACAATGTGGAAGATGTTCAGTCCATTGCCGGTGTTGCCAATTTGAATGACATTTTGCAATTACAGGCCGATGTGGTGGATGACCACTTTCGGGGCGGGCGCGTTGGCGAGGCTTCCTATTTGTTCGGCGGCGGACTGATCGTTAATCCGTTAAACAACCGACGTGCGTTTAGTCCCATTGTAACCGCTTTGGAACAGGTAGAAGTTTACACCAGCGGTTTCAGTGCCGAATACGGGAATGCACAATCCGGGGTTGTGAATATGGTACCCAAAGAAGGGGGCAGCCGTTGGCAAAGCCGTTTGGAAGTGGCAAGTACGTTACCCTATTACAAAACCTGGCAGGGAAATCCCTACGATCCCAAAAATTTGTATTTCAATGCGTTGCTTTCTCATCTGGACGAATGGATGAAAGAAAATCCCAACAATCCCGGTAAACCGTTGTATGATTTGGGCTATGGTTTCGGGCCGACTTATTTGCCCGTACGTATTGTTTGGCCGCCGGTTTTTTACACCCGTGACGATTCGCTTAAAATAGCCGGCTTGGGCCAAATGGCCTATTTTCAGGCTTTCCGGGAAATCGGAATGGCAACGCCAAAAGCCATGGATACGCGTCTCGATTTTACGACCGGCGGGCCGTTAACGGAACACTCGACCATTTTTATGGCCGCACGGCAAACCACTTCCGCGCCCATTGTACCCATGCCGAATCCGCAAACGGATCGACAAATGTTGGTAAACTGGGCGTATCGTCCTCATGCCACGGATAAAGTAAATCTGACCTTTTTAATCAATTTAAGTAATACCTACACGTTGAGTAATTTTTTGCGTTACATGTTCGATCGCTCCATGAATGCCTTGTACAATCAATCTTTAACGCGGCAATACGGCGTAAAATGGAATCATGTTTATTCGCCGTCTACCTTCTCTAACATTCAGTTAAATATTTTGGATATCAGCAATAAGCAGCGCATCGAGTTGGTGCGACCAGGAGAGTTTTACGAACAATATTCCAACGGAACCAATTGGACAAACTACACGGCGCCTTCCAATCACCGGATCGGACAACCTTCGGATGATTTCGGAAATCAGAATACACGCACGTACAGTCTTAAGGCCAATATGAGCAGTCAGCTTAATAAGTTCAATTTGGTCAAAACAGGCTTGCAGTTTTACTACTACGATGTCGATGTGAACATGGATATGAATATTACCACCAAAGGCAACTACCGCAAGGTTAAGTTTAATGCCTTCCCGTATGAAGGCGCTTTATTCTTGCAGGACAAAATGGAATTTGCCGGTATGATTGCCAATTTGGGTTTGCGATTCGATTTTTATCAACTGAATACGAGTTATTACGGCGATCGATATTCACCTTTGCGGGAACCGAATTTTAAAATCCGCACCAAACTTTACAGTCGTTTGCAACCCAGAATCGGCATTTCCTTTCCGGTGTCCGAACGGGCGGTATTTCATTTGAATTACGGTACTTTTACCCAACGCCCGAATTTCAATCAGTTGTTTTACAATCAGATTACGCTTAACAAAGATGTGGATGTGTTGGGTAATCCGGACTTGAAACCTGAAACAACCAACGCTTACGATGTGGGTTTGGTTTACGGCTTGCCTTTGGGATTTCGTTTGGATGTGAGCGCCTATTACAAAGATGTTAAAAACTTGGTGGAAAGCGCCTATTACAAAGACAAGAATTTCGAAGAATACCGCACCTACATCAATCGCGACTACGCGGATATCAAAGGATTTCATGTGAATCTGGAAAAAATCGGGCGCGGATGGCAGGGCTACATTCGCTACAATTACGAATCGGCCAAGGGAAAGAGCAGTAACGATTTGAACGCGCCGGTTATCTATTTCGAAACGCCTGATCCCACTTACGGACACGTAAAATTACCCAAGCCGGAAGATGTGTATCTGGATTACGATCGCACGCACAAGCTGTTGTTGAATGTTCGTTACACCACGCCCGAAAAATTCGGGCCTGGCATTTTGGGGCAGCATCCTTTCGGAGCGTTTACGATCAGCAATACCTATCGTCTGATGACCGGTCGGCCTTACACCTGGGATGAAAGCGGTCAGGGGCTACGGTACAACAAGCGCACACCCACCGAACATGATTGGAGAATGCGCCTGCAAAAGAAATTCCGTTTCGGCGGAACACGCATGACCTGGTATTTGGAAGGCTTCAATTTACTCAACGAAAAAGTGTACAACTATTCCAGAACATTTAACGACGAACGGGAAACCGCCCGTTGGGAGCAGGGACAAAATGTTTTGATTTACAACGAATACGCGCCTTACACTACGAGTCAGGCTATTTACCTTTTAAGCAACCAACCGCGTCATTATCGGATGGGCGTAATTTTTGAATTTTAAAAAGTCGGGGTGAACAATGACAGGAAAGATGGTAAACACAATAATCTTAATTTTGCTTGGCTTTTCGTTAAGTCAGGCTCAATTGGAGTATCGCATTCATAACCGCGGCATGTTGCAGGAAACCGAATTTAACGACGGCACCATCGGCCGCCCGTGGCAAACGGGTGAGGCCGGTAACCGGGCAACGACTCCGGTCATGGAATGGCCTCCCTATTCGGCAGCTATCGTTAAAGGAATTGAATACAGCGGGCAACACAATATTTTAGGCGCCGGGATGTACATGGCAGCCAATTTGGACGGTAAACCGGGAAAAGACAATCGAATTTATGCGTTGTGCGGCGGGGTAGGAGCCAGCTCGCCGGAAAAGGTGGTCGGTGTGTGGAGTTTTCCTATTTCCATGGAAGAAATCGACAACTATCCCGTTTTGCCGAACGGCGATTTGAATCCCGATTATAATCCGGACGAAGCGGAACAGATTATTATTGCCAAATGGGCAACACCGCTTGGAGTTACGGTAACACGTACTTCACGTCAATGGAGCTATCCCGATTACGATGATTTCATTATTTACGAATATGAGCTGGATTACAACGGAGACACCGACGGCGATCCTTCCACCATTGAACAAACCACGACTTTAAAAGATTTTATGGCGTTGTTTATTTACGGATTTGCGCCGTCCATGTACGGTTACCAGCGGGTTTATCAAACCTGGAAATATAATGGCGGAATTTACCGCGGTGATCAGAATACGTTTTGGGATGCGGATTATTGGTTGGCATTTAATCTGGATTTGCGCACCAATTTGCGGGACGAATGGGCCAAACCGGAACCGGATTTCGATCTGTTTAAATATCAGGCGGAAACCGGCTATTTGGGCGGGGGCTTGTTAAGTCCGCAGGCGCCCGGTTATTGCATCCTGTATTACGATACCACGCATCTGGCCATTGTCGATCCGAATAATCCGCAACGCAACGAATCGGAGGCGGTGAACATTTTGCGTACGGTGGCCGGTGAATATTTTGAAATCGATGAACACGGGCACATCAAGCAGCCCTGGTCCAATAAAGTAAGTACGGGCAATACCCGCAGTTCCAAGATGAAAGACATGTCCATTAATCCAGACAATCGCTGGAGCGGAGTTTACAGCGAAGGCAGTACCACCTGGCCTGAAGTACCCAGCCCGCGTTGGTACGGTCGGGCGGCTTTTAATTATCGGCAAAGCGTGGATGCCGGACAAAAACACACGGTGTTCGGGCCGTACACTTTGCACCACGGTGACAAATTGTATTATTCCATTGCCGAAGTCATTGGTTACGGAGCGCAGGCCGGCAAGCGCGTGGAAGGCGGTCCGGCTGTAAACGGCGTTTTGCATCAATGGAACCGACTGCCGTCCTGGGATCGTCCGGTAGTATTTAACGGCAAAAAATACACCGAGATGGGTTACCTGACCGAATACGGATATCCGGACTATGTTAATTCTTCGGTGCACAATGTGCAACAGGTGGCGGAAAAAGCCTTTGAAGCTTACCTGGGCCACAAACCGACGATACCGGTTTGGCCGGAGGATAATCCTCGTCATGGTGTTTATACCATTCCCATTCCGCCTCCGGCACCGGCCATTACCATCGAAAATACGCCCAAAGCCGAAGTGCGCATTCAATGGGGTCCGCAAGTTGAAAAATTCGATGTACCTCGCCTGACCGATAAAGTGGATCATTACAATGTCTACCGAAGTGTGATGGGCATGGGACCCTGGAAGTTGCTGGCTTCCATTCCCGTGGGCAAAATGCAAGGCGATCATTACGAATTTTTGGATACGGATCAAAAGTTCAAAATCGGGGAAACGCGTTACTATGCCGTAACCTCGGTTGATGCCAACGGTAACGAAAGCGGTAAAACCAATTTAACCAAACATCAAAAAAACGTCGGCTCCGTGGAAAAGTTGAGCAAAGTTTATGTGGTGCCGAATCCGTTTGTTTTGCGTTCCGGCTATACGGGCAGCGGCGAAGTGGCCAAGAAAATCGGTTTTTACAAATTGCCTCGCCGTTGCACCATTCGCATTTTTTCCTATGCCGGGCAATTGGTGCAAACCATTGAACACAACGATCCGATCTATTCCACCGAATGGTTTCAAATGACGCGCAACGGACAGGACATTGCCTCGGGGATTTATTTTTACGTGGTTACCACGCCTGGCGGCGATCAAACCAGCGGTAAATTTATTGTGATCAAATAAAGGAGTTGGAGAAATAAAATGAAAATACGGACTATTGTTTTATGGGCATTACTGGCCGTCTCGCCCTTGCTGGCCTTCGAAAAAGTCGGTACAACATCTTTCCAATTTCTGAAGGTGGTGGCCGATGCCCGTTCCATGAGTATGGCCGGGGCTTACACGGCCGTAGTAGATCGCTCCGATGCCGTTTTCTGGAATCCGGCGGCGCTGACGCGTACGGAAAGTCCGGATATAAGTTTTTCATACATGAATTACTTTCTTGACGTAAAGCATGTTTCGGCTTCGGCTTGCATTCCGCTGGGTGTTTCCGGCACGCTCGGTTTCCAGTTTATGATGGCGGATTACGGAAAAATCGACGTTACCCGAGTTGATGCATTGGGCTTTGTAAACGGAGAATACAATCCGGGGCTAACCGGAGAGACCATTAATCCTTATGCGGTGGTGGCGGGCGTTTCGTATGCCAAACGTCTGACGCAAAAATTCTCTTTCGGATTAACGGCCAAATTGGCCAGAGAAGATATGGATTTTACCAGTCCGTATGCCAAAAATCAAAAAAATTACGAAGTGGCCCATAATGCTTTGATGTTCGACGCCGGTTTGTTGTACAACACGGGTTTTCGTTCCATCCGTATTTCGGCCACGGTACGGCATTTCGGGCCGGATGTCAAATATATCGATCAATCCTATCCTTTGCCGCAGATGATGAATATCGGGGTATCGGCCAATCTGTTTGCAGACGATCAGGCTCTGTTCTTTCATACCGGCCATCAACGATTGTTGTTCGCATTTGATTTGGTGCAGGCCAGAGATTACGGCCAACAATATAATGTGGGAATGGAATATTCGTTTCGGAATATAATCTTTCTGCGCGGCGGATATCGTATTAATTACGATACCGAAGGATTGGCTTTGGGATTCGGTTTGCATTTTAAAGATTATCGAATCGATTATGCATTTAATGATTTCGGCTCGTTTTTGGGCCATGTTCACCGTTTTTCGATTGGCATTAATTTGAAATAGTTTGGAGTAAAACGATGAAAAAATCCACAATAATGATTTTTTACCTAATGGTTTTCGGAACCGCAACTCTGTTTGCCCAGCACCGCGGCGATCTGTTTTCGTTTCAGGGATTGGATGAGACGGTTGACGGAGGGGCGCAATCCATGGCCATGGGCGGGGCCTGGACGGCCATGAGCGGTCGCCTGGACAACCTATTCCATAATTCCGCCGGATTGGCTTTGATAAAAAAGTGGACAGTGTCGGTCAGCGGGAATTATTACAAAAAAGATTGGTGGGAAAATCAGGCTTACCGGCCGGATCGTTATTTTGTTACCCTGCCTTTCTATCTGGAAGGAATGTACGTACCTGATCCAAAGAACAACGGGGTTCTGGATCGTGATCTGGCATTGGATTCAAGTTATGTGGTACATCCGCCCAAAGACGGCGGCAAGCGCGTGGATAGCAAGGAAGCGGCAGATTGGACGCGCCAAAAATCAGCGCCCGTTTTTAACAATATCGCTTTGGCTGTTCCGTTACATTTACTGGGACGGGATTTGGTGCTGGCGGCTTCTTATCAGCAAAAGTTAAATTTTTTGGATTTTGATCGAGACGACACCTATTTGGTGCCCATGCTCGGCACCAGCCTTTATCAGGGCTTTGTGGCGCGCATGAACGGCAACGATACACTTAATCTGAAATGGTTCCAATATCAAAGGGAACGCACAGGCTCCCTGCATTCGGTGCACGGCGCTTTGGCCGTTAAGGTAACCAAACAACTGAGTTTGGGACTTGCCTTGGATTACACATTTGGCACGAGCACGGATGAGCTCCGGCTTATTAAAAAAGGATATTTCGGTCTGATCGATGAAAATAAATTCTTTTTTACCTTCGATACTCTGAATCATTTGGAAAACGGGAACTCCGATTTTAAAACCTTAAACAGCGCAATTGGTTTGCAATACCGGTTTGAGCATGTAACGATTGGTATCAATGTTAATTTACCAAGAACCATTACACGCAACTGGCATTACACCGTAAGCGAGCAAACGGCAAATTCCGTTAGCAATAAAAAAACGTCAGGGCAAGACCGCCTTGAAATTCCGGCCTCGTATCGCTTTGGTTTGGTTTTCAAACCGATAAAAGCCTTTACCTTTTCGCTCGCGTATGGCTTTGCGCCTTATAATCAAAGCAAAGTTACATTGGGACAAGCCGATAGTACCTTTCAAAAATGGCCCGATCAACACGCATTGATGGGCGGCCTACGTTACCAAGCTACCGATTTTTTGGCATTAATGGCCGGTTATCGTTGGAAAACCGCATTATTTGGACCGGATGGTGTTGGCTTTAGAGACCGTGGCCCTGATCAAACAAGCATTTCATTTGGCAGTCAATTTTCGTTCGGTTCTTTGGGCAGCGTTATTCTTGCTTTTGAAACCAAATCGATGAATTACCATGACACCTATTTTAGCAATACCAATTATGCGACCGAAAAAATGCAAAATTTTATCATACAATATGTTTATCAATTTTAAATAGGAGGAAAGCATGAGACGCATTATTTACCTTGCAATGGCACTGATGGTGATTTTTACCGGTGTGCCGAAATTATGGGCCTCGCATATTGATGTGACCGATCAATATGATCTTAAAATGGCCCTTGATTACGCCGCAACCGCCAATATCGATACGATCTTCCTGACAACCTCGGGTGGAGTTTATACGACGACCGATACCATGGCCTTGTCGGTTCTGGAACCGTTGGTTATGATGGCGGCGCCTGGTTTGGCTGAAATGCCGATTTTAACCAACAGCGATCCGAATCAAAAGGTATTGGATATTTTGCGCATTTATGCGGATTTTACCGTGGAAGGCGTTATTTTTGACGGCGGAAACGATGTAAGCCACGGCATGAAGTATGCGCTGCGCTGCGACAACGATCCGACGCGAGGCTACACCGTTGATCCGGATGCGGATATTACGGTGAAAAATTGCATCTTCCGCAATTTCTATCAGGATAAAGATCCTACCAAAGACGGACATGTGTTCAAAGTGGCCAAGGTAAAAGTCGGTACGGTGCGTTTTGAGAATTGTTTGATCGATGGCACGGGCTACGAGGCCATTCGACTTTCCGACACGGAAAAATGGAAAACCACCAAAACATGCGATTCTTTGATTGTGGAGAACTGCACTTTTACGCGCTGCAATGCCGAAGGTATTCGTTTTTATGCCGACAAAGATACTTCCACAGCCGACGCTTACGTGCTCTTGCAACATTTGACTTTTTACAATACCGCTACGCGTGTCATGTTCATAAAGAACAACCAAAACACCATCGTTCGGGATATTATCGTTGCCAATTCGCGGCTCTCCACACACGGACGGGATGATTTTATCATGCAAGTGCAGCAGAAGGGTTCTACCATCAGTAATGTGGATACCTTCCAAGTGACTACATTAGACGGAACGTACGACAGAGATAAGTTAATTTATGTGGCAAAGAACGGCGGAAAGGGTACGGATAAGAGCACCATTTGGGGATTCGATCCCAAATTCAAAGATCCGACCAATTTGGATTTGACCTTGATGCCGACCTCTCATGCCTATTTTGCCGGACATGACGGCAGCGCACTTGGCGATTTAAACTGGGCAAAGGAAACGCCGACGGTTATTCCTTTTAGTTATGAAATTCAAGGAAAAGGGCAGTTGCAATTTGATCCGCCATTACAGGGACGCAGTTATGATCCGAACACAACGGTAACGGTCACGGCTGTCCCGGATTCCGGCTGGCAATTTAAAGAGTGGCAAGGGGATTTGACCGGAACGGATAATCCGGCTTCCATTACGGTGGATGCGGCCAAACACATTACCGCCGTTTTTGAACAGGCTACTGCCATCGGAGACGGGCAAATGGTGGTTCGCTCTTTTGCCTTGCAGCAAAACTATCCAAACCCGTTTAATCCGCAAACCACCATTCAATATTCCATTCCGCAAAACAGTTATGTGCAATTAACCGTTTATGATCGCAACGGCCGTATTGTGCAAACACTAGTAAATTCGATTCAACAAGCCGGTACTTATCGCGTTCGTTTCGCGCCGAAAAATTTAGCCACCGGTGTTTATTTTTATCGCTTGACCGACGGCGTACACCATGCGGTGCATAAAATGTTGTTCATTAAGTAAACAAGGAAAGACATTCGCACAGGGATGTGTTATTTTTTTTAATTAATTTGGAAAAGATAATTAGGGCTTTGGCTTAAAGCCCTGATTATTTATATTACCATTCGGGATGCGGAGATTAGGAGTAACATTGAAATCAATCATTCTTTTCCTCATTTTTAGTTGGACTTTGGTAGCGCAGGCGGAAACGATTCTTGTTAAAAATGCACAAGAGATCAGTGACCATCTCGGTCAGTTACTTCCGGGCGATACGTTAATCATGCGGGATGGCTATTGGAAAAACCAGCGTATCGAATTCAAAGGGCAGGGTACTCCTGAAAATCCCATTGTACTTAGAGCACAAACGCCTGGTCAGGTCTGGATTACCGGGAAGTCTAATTTACGCATCGGCGGGCAGTACGTGGTTGTGGACGGAGTTTATTTTGTCAACGGTTACAGCCCGGACGGCGGGGTGATTGAATTTCGCGACGCTTCCAAGCATGCGGCCAATCATTGTCGCCTAACCAATTCGGCCATTGTGGATTTTAATCCGCCCAGCAAAAGCACCGATTACAAATGGGTTTCCTTGTACGGCCAATACAATCGTGTCGATCACTGTTATTTTGCCGGGAAAAATCATCAAGGTACCACATTGGTCATTTGGATGTCAACAACGCCTAATTACCATCGCATCGATCACAATCATTTCGGGCCAAGACCGGAATTGGGTTCCAACGGCGGTGAAACCATTCGCATCGGCACCAGTGATTATTCAATGTACGACTCTTATGCAACGGTTGAATGGAATTATTTTGAACATTGCGACGGCGAGATCGAGATTATTTCCAATAAGTCCTGCAAAAATACTTACCGTTATAACACATTTGAATCATGCAAGGGAACGTTGACCTTAAGACACGGGAACGCTTGCAGTGTGTACGCCAATTTCTTTTTCGGAAACAATTCGGATCACACCGGGGGCGTACGCATTATCGGAGAGGATCATCGTGTTTACAATAATTATTTTCAGGATTTGCAAGGGACGGATTATCGGGCAGCCATTTCCATGATGAACGGTGTTCCGAATTCGCCGCTTAATAGGTATTTTCAGGTAAAGCGGGCAAAAGTACTGTTTAATACCATTGTGAATTGTTATGAACCTTTGGTGATTGGCGCCGGAGCCGATGACGAAAAAACGCTTCCACCCAAAGATTGTATTATTGCCAATAATGCGATTCTCTCACCGTATAATCACCCGATTGTTACGTTTGTTTCTCAGCCGGAAAATATGACGTGGGAAGGTAATATTTTTTACGGACCGGATCCTGGTTTTGAAAACATTACGGGAATTACAGTGCAAGATCCCTTGTTGCAACTTTCTGCCGACGGATTGTATCGCCCGAAGGAAAGCAGTCCTTTAATCGGTGCATCGCAGGACACATTTTCCTTTGTCACTATGGATATGGACGGGCAGGTCCGTACGGATCCCAAAGATGTCGGGGCCGATCAAATCAGTACCGACTCCGTGACGGTTTATCCCTTGAAAGCGGGCGATGTCGGCCCGAGCTGGTACCCTCCGCAATCACCTCCTGTCCCGGTTGTTCAGGTTCGGGAAGGGAGGGATTCCTTGCAAGCGGCCATGGAAAAAGCGGATGACGGGGATATTATCGAGTTAATTAGCGACGGCGGCGTGTACAGCTTAAGCGCACCCGTTTCCATTGATAAAAATATTACCATTCGTACTAAAACCGGTTTGGCACAATCTCCGAGTATTGTACCTGCAACGGGAATCGACACCTTGAACGCTTTATTTCGCTGGACGAATGCACGACAATTACGCCTGCAAAATCTGATTGTAGACGGGCAAAACAAGGTAAGAAACATTTTTGAGAATGGAATAAAACATGTGGCTTTACAGTGTGATTCCGTTACAATCTTTAATACGGGCTTCGATTCAAGCGGTGCGATCTTTTTTGCCTTCGCAGGGAGTTTAATTGACACGATGCAATTTGAAAATTGCTCTTTTT
Organism: Calditrichia bacterium; assembly: GCA_027039465.1. Lineage (GTDB taxonomy): Bacteria > Calditrichota > Calditrichia > Calditrichales > Calditrichaceae > Caldithrix. The sequence goes on from JALWEA010000263.1 coordinate 28,415, forward strand.
TTCATGGGCGCGGACACGGATTAGTGGCCAACGGCGAGGCGCAGGGCAGCGGGCTTTACAACATCGGTGTTCTTAAGTTGGAAAATTGTACGGCTTGGGACTATGCGCAATCGTTTTTGGATGTTTACGGCGGCGATGACATTCCTTTTACTCCTTGCCCTCAAATTTCCGTTAACCATTGCACCTTCCATGCCTGTGCTATTGATGGCGGCGCTGTAATCGATGCGGATCAGGTGGATTTTACCTGGATTAAAAATTCGATTTTCAGCCAGAGCAGTCCCGAGCAAGCAGCTCTGAAAATATATGGTCAGGCAGCTTCGGTGGACTACTGTGATTTTTACGCTTCCGGTTCCGTTGAGTTGTTTCGCGAAGCACAAAAAGGTAATCATATTTATCAACTTGATCCGTTATTCAAAGATGCCGATCAAGGGGACTTTGGGTTGCAGCAGAATTCTCCGCTTTGGGCCAAAGCGGATGACGGTACGGCGCTTGGCGATTTGCGCTGGACCGGGCAAGTTATGGCTATTGGTGACAGGTCGTTTACGTCCGTTGCCGAACGGTGGAAGATATTAAGCAACTATCCCAATCCGTTTAACGGTCAAACAACCATAGGATTCGTAAGCCCGTTTACGGGAATGGTGCATTGGCAGGTTTTTAATCTTCGGGGGCGTCGCATAACGCAAGGCCGTTTTTCCGTACAAAAAGGTCAGCTTTTACATTGGAACTGGGATGCCGGAAATTTGGCTTCGGGAATTTATTACTTGACGGTGGAAGGCAAATCGGAACGGTTTGTAACTAAAATGATTTTAGTGAGGTGAGCATTGAAGCATTTTGCATTCTTTCTAACGCTGGGCTTTGTCTTTTTTATTAATGCCATTGTTCAGGGGCAGGAAACATGGCAATCGAAAATTGTATTCTACAATGATGACGGTCATTTGCAGTACGTACGGGATTCGCTGGGAAATGTCATTCCTGATTTCAGTTATGCCGGTTACAAAAACAGTGATGAACCTATTCCGGATGTTCCGGTTGTGCTTAGTATTGAACCCGTACAAGGTGACAATACCGCCCACATTCAGGCCGCCATCGATTCCGTAGCAGCCATGGCACCGGATTCCAACGGATTTCGCGGAGCGCTTTTGCTTAAAGCGGGAATCTATCCTATTTGGGGAACAATTTACGTGGATGAAAGCGGCATTGTGCTGCGCGGCGAAGGCGATGACGCAGATTCAACGCAAAACACGATTATTGTGGCCAAAGGGAATAGTCCCAAGCAGAGAACCGTACTTGTGGCCGGAGGTAATGACGAAACAAAATGGCGCGATATGGTGCCGGGAACCAAATCGTACATTACGGACGATACCGTTTTGGTCGGTTCAAGAACTTTTCATGTACAAAAACCGAGTTATTATCATGTAGGTGATAACATCATTATTTTCCATCCCTGCACGGATGAATGGCTTCAGGCTATTGATTACGGGGGCACGCATTCCAACGACCCGGACGCAGAGCCAGGCGTTGATGTTCCCTGGGAGGTAGGCAGCCAACCCATTGTGTACAACAGATATATTAAAAAAATAGAAGGTGACGAAATTACCATTGATGCGCCTCTTTACAATCATTTTATTAAAGCGCAGGCCAAATCTTATGTGTACAAATATTTGCGTCATAAACTTAAAACCAATATCGGCATCGAAAATTTGCGTATTGATATTGAAACAGTGGGCGGTACCAATGAAAACCATGCCTGGAACGGCATTGATCTGTTTTTGATTGAAGATGCCTGGGTGCGGAATTGTACGGTTTTGCATTTCGGCGAATCGGGTTTTCGGACACATACGGCAACCCGTGTTACTATAGAAAATTGCAAAGCTTTGGATCCGGTATCCAAAATAACCGGCGGACGGCGTTACAATTTTGAAGCTTATACCGCTTCTCAGCAAATTTTGGTTAAAGAATGTTTGGCGACCAACGGTCGGCACCATTACATGTCCAACGGAACTTCCTGGGCTAGTGATATTGTATTTTTGAATTGCAAATCATCGGGGGCGTATGCTTCCAGCGAAGGACATCGGCGTTGGTCACAAGGGTTGCTTTACGACAACCACAAGGAATTGGACGGTCCTCGGCCCGGTTACAATCCGCGATTGTTGGGTTTGTATTGCCGTGGCTACTACGGCACCAGTCACGGATGGGCCGCTGTTCATTCGGTGGCCTGGAATTGCGATGTGGCGCAGGGTGATTTGATTGTGCAGAAACCGCCCACAGCTCAAAATTACGCCATTGGTTGCAAAGGAAAACGCATTACCGGCAAAAAACCGCCGGCTTCTTTTGACGAGCCTGAGGGTTACATTGAAGGAAGTAATAAAGACGGACTCTATCCGCAATCATTGTTTCTGGCACAGTTAACCGAGCGACATAATGCAACGGGTATTAGGAATGATAATCGCAAAATGGCGTTACCCAAAACAATCCGTCTGGTTCGTGCTTATCCCAATCCGTTTAATCAGCAATTGACCTTTCGATTCGATATAAGCAGCAGCGAACGCGTGCAGTTGCGTATTTTTGATATTGCGGGAAGGCTGATTTATACGCGGAATTTCGGTTTGCTATCCGGCGGCAGTCATGTTTACCATTGGGGCGGAAAAGATTCGTCCGGATTGGATGTGGGAAGCGGTATTTACTTTTTGCAATTATCCGTTGCTGCGCAAAAAGAGACGGTTCGCGTTTTATTGATCAAATAAAGAAGGAAATAGAATGAGTGTTTCTTCCAAATTCTTTTTTTTAATTTCATTCGTTTTTTTATTACTGCTGTCATCTTGTAAATCCAAATTTAATTTACGCCAAATTGAAAAAGGGCGCGTATTGTGTCAGGCAAATTTTGCTTTGCGTGAAATTCCCATTACAATCACCGCTTTTCCTTGCTCTCGCAGCGCCGGAGACATACACGAATTCTATTCCGAAGGCGATTATTGGTGGCCGAATCCCAAGAATCCGAACGGGCCGTATATTCGCAGGGACGGATTGAGTAATCCCGATAATTTCATTAAACATCGCCAAATGCTCATGCGCCTAAGTTATTATGTTCCCGCTCTAACCGCGGCTTATCTTTTGACGAACAATAAAAAATATGTGGCAGCCGTTGAGAAGCATTTAAAAGCATGGTTTATTGATCCCGATACCAAAATGAATCCCAATCTGCTGTTTGCACAGGCCATTAAAGGACGTGTGACCGGCCGAGGTATCGGTATTATTGACGGTATTCATCTGGTTGATGTAGCCCAGGCGGTACGCGTGTTGCATAAATGCCGCGCTATTAACGATGATGTATTTCGGCAGGTTCGGGATTGGTTCCGGCAATTTTTGCACTGGATGACAACGCATCCGTACGGTATCAAAGAACGCGATCACGGGAATAATCATTCCACCTGTTGGGCCGTTCAAGTAGCTGCCTATGCCCGCCTGGTCGGGGATAGTTCGCAATTGAATTACGTGCGTCGAATGTTTAAAACTGTGCTTATTCCTCAGCAAATGGCTCCCGACGGTAGTTTTCCGAAAGAACTGAAACGTACCAAACCTTACAATTATTCGCTTTTTAATTTGCAGGCCTTTACCGTTTTAAGCGCATTGGCTTCCAAAAACAATGACTTGTGGTATTTTAAGTTGCCGGATGGCCGCGGATTGCAGAAAGCGGTGCAGTTTATGTTTCCGTACATTAAACACAAGTCGCGTTGGCCGTTCGGAAAGGACGTTATGTACTGGGATCAATGGCCGGTACGCGATGTAACACTTTTGTTTGCGGGATTTAAATATCACAAGCCGGAATATTTACGGGTGTGGCGCAAATTACCGGCCGATCCTACCGAATATGAAGTGTTGCGAAATTATTTTGTAAGGCAACCGCTGCTGTGGCAGGAAGAGTTGGGGGATAATTCGAAATGATAATGTTGAATACGTTGAAGATGAAGGCATTCATTTATTTCGGACTGATTGCTATCAGTCCGAAACGCCGGTTGTCATCTGACTGATAGCAATCAGTCAGATGACCGCAACGCTTTGCTTATTCTGTCTGTTGCAAATTTAGGAGATTTCCATGCGTTATTTGATCGCTATCCTTTTAATAGTCGTCATTTTATCTTCCTGCGGGAAAAATGTTAAAAATGTAAAAATAACCAATACGCTTGACATGGAAAGAAAAAACGCCCTGGTCGTCTTAGACTTTGCTCGATTGTTCCCTAATTTTTCCGTTACTAAAACAACCCGTGTATCGGTCCTCAATAACGGCAATCCGATACCGACTCAATGGTCTTTTGATCATCGCCTGATCGTACTCCTTTCCTTCAAACCGCACGAAACCAAAACGCTTTCCGTTAGCCTAAATAACGGTGTGTCAAATAAATCGACCCAACGTGCCCATGCTGAAATTTCCATCCGTAAAGACGCTGAATTCACTGGAAAAAAATGGGTCGGCGGCCGATTTGTCAATGTCACAAAATGTACGGTTGACAAAAAACATTTCATTCACGACGCGCTTATTCGTTACGAAGGGCCAGGATTGGAATCGGATAAAATCGCTTACCGCATTTATTTGGATAAACGCAATGCCATGGATGTTTTCGGTAAAAAAACATCGAAAATCATTTTGCCTATTGTAGGACACGACACTTCCGCAACCTATCACGAAATGAACACGTGGGGCATGGATATTCTGAAAGTAGGCCCAACCTTTGGCGCAGGATCGTTTGGGCTTTTCCAATGTGATTCGTCCTTAGAACGTAACCTGAAAAACCATCGCATGGCAGCGCTTCCGAAAATATTGCAACCTGAAAATACGGATAGTATGATTTGCACTATTCTTGAAGACGGCCCGCTGCGCGCTGGCTTTCGTATTCTGTACAAAGGTTGGAAAATCGGCAATCAAAAAGTGGATGTCGCGGCAGAACATTTTATTCAGGCCGGAAGCTATGTTGTTCGGAATGAAATCGAACTTTTAAACGGGCAAAATATTGGAATGGCCTTTGGAATTATGGAACCGCCAACATGTTCTTCTTATGTTTTTACCGAGAACGGGTATTGGAAAAACGTGCTCGGCATTCATTCGTTAGCCGGTGATTCTTTGACCGTATTTTTCTATTTCAATCCGAAAAATGTAAAGGGATATGACGCCCATCTTGACGGGAATAGCGTTGTAATGGCGCCTTCCGGAACACAAAAAATTACATTTTGGTCCGGCGCACTTTGGCAAAGTAATTTTAAAGGAGAAAACTTTAAAAACGTTTGCAATCGATTTGCAAAGGAAGAAAGTGCATGTTTGGCCAATCCGTTGCGTGTTGAGTATCCGCTTACCAAATAAAAAGGATGATTGAAAATCATGACAAAACGTTTATTACTTCTTATTTTTGTTTTTCTGCAATTCGCACATTCTCAACCGACTTTTGATGCTGCCGTCAAAAAAGTGGCCGATCGGGTCTGGCAGATGGAACAATGGCGAGCCGGGCGTTGGCAACTGTACACGGAAAACGGACAATGGAAATACCGTAAATCGGTTAATTGGTTGTCCGGATTTTTAGGGGGTGAGCTGTGGAATATGTATCGTCTGACCGGTGATGAACGTTTCAAAAAGAGTGCATTGCATTTTGCCGGTTCATTGATTCCTTACGCCCGTAAGAACGACACGCACGATATGGGGTTTATTTTTTTACCAACCGTGGTACGCGCTTTTAAGATAACCGGAGATCCGAAATTTAAAAAAGCCGGGCTTCAGGCGGCTGAAATGTTATGGCGACGATACAACCGCAAAGGCCATTTTATTCGTGCCTGGGGCAAATTGGGAACGTCAAAAAAAGCAGGCTGGAGCATCATTGATACGATGATGAATTTGGAGCTGTTGTTTTGGGCTTCAAAAGTGAGTGGGAATCCCAGGTTTGCCGAAACGGCTTACGCGCACGCCATAACCTGCATGAAACAACACATCCGCCCGAATGGTTCGTCGTTTCATGTGGTGATTTTTGATCCGCAAACAGGAAAAGTTCTAAAAAAACAAACACATCAGGGCGCCGCCGATACCTCCACCTGGGCGCGCGGTCAGGCCTGGGGTATTTACGGCTTTGCCACGGCCTATCACTACACCCGGGACGAACGTTTCTTGCGTTCCGCGCAACGCATGGCCGATTTTATGATTGCGCACCTGCCAAAGGATGGGATTCCGTTTTGGGATTTAACCAATCCCGCCGGTCGAAATTATCGGGATGCTTCCGCCGGAGCAGTGCTGGCAGCCGGTTTGTATCGCTTGGCTTCGCTGGTGCACAACGGATCCTTAATGTTGCGTTATCAACAAGTGGCTGATGAAATCATGGCCTCTTTGATAGATCGATACACGTTTTGGCACAGTTCGCGCCCGGAGGAGCAGGGTTTGTTAATTCACCAGGTTTACAATTATCCCAAAGGCTGGGCTGTCGATGAATCCTATCCTGCGGGAGATTATTATTTTACCGAGGCTTTGCTAACTTACCGGCAGCGTAAGCACTGGCTCAAACCCGAGGCCATAAGGCAGAAAATCAATTTGGACGCCGATTGGCTGTATTTGCCAAAGGATGTAACCGAACTTTCGGACTTATCCGCTTTTACCGGTGATTGGCAACGGGTGGATTTGCCGCACACCTGGAATCGCTTTGATGCAATGGACGGTGAACCTGGTTATCGTCGCTCGGGCAGTTGGTACAAAAAACGATTATTCATACCGCCTTCCCTAAAAAATAAGCAACTGTGGCTCTATTTTGAAGATGCCAATACCCGTTGCAAGGTATGGGTAAACGGCCGTTTGGTCGGAAATCATGTTGGCGGGTATTTGGGCTTTCGCATGAATATTACTCCCGCCGTTGCCCTCGGAAAAGAAAACGACATTTTGGTATATGTCTCCAATGCCTACAATCCCGATTTAATTCCGTCACAAAAATCCGATTTTTTCATTTACGGCGGGTTAACCCGTGATGTTTGGCTGGAAGTGCTTCCGCAAATTTTTATTGAAAAGATTTTAATCTCAATGCCGGAAGTTTCCCTGCATTCGGCTGCGACACAAGTAAAAATGACGGTTTTTAGCCCTAAAAAACAAACGGTAAAACTGGACGTTCAAGTCATAGATGATCAAAAAAACGTCTGTTTACAAACAGTCAAAACAAGCGCATTACAGACCGGTAGCAATGAAATTCTTGTGAACTTGCCGGAATTAAAAAATCCGCAATTGTGGTCGCCAAATGCGCCGCACCTTTACAAACTGAAGGCGGAACTTAAAATAGGCAATCAAATTGTTGATATCTTTAGTGAAATATTCGGCTATCGTTGGTTTGAATTCAAAAAACACGGCCCTTTTTATTTGAACGGAAAACGTTTGCTGTTAAGGGGTACGCATCGCCACGAAGAACAAGCGGGTTACGGTGCGGCCATGCCCAATGATTTGCATCGCAGGGATATGGAAGCCATTAAAAAGATGGGTGCAAATTTTGTCCGTTTGGCCCATTATCCTCAGGATCCGGAAGTGTATCGGGCTTGCGATTCCTTGGGCTTGCTTGTTTGGGATGAGCTTCCGTGGTGCCGCGGAGGAATGGGAGGCAAGACCTGGAAGGAGAACATCAAACGTTTGTTAAAAGAACAGATTTTGCAAAATTTTAACCACCCGTCAATTATTATTTGGTCTTTGGGCAATGAACTGAATTGGCTGCCCGATTTTCCGAATGGCGGTAATGACGATTCGCTGAAAGCCATGTTGCGAACGCTCAATAGGATAGCCCATCAATTGGATCCTTCGCGAGTGACCGCCGTGCGAAAATACAAAGGAGCCGTGGGAATTGTGGATGTTTTTTCACCATCCATTTGGGCCGGTTGGTATTCGGGTGTCTACAAAAATTATCGCAAGGCATTGGAAAAATCACGGGAGGAATATCCGCGTTTCTTTCATGCCGAATACGGAGGCGCAAGCCATTTCGGAAGGCATGATGAACAGGTGATCACGGGCGAAGGTAAAATTGAAAAAAGCGGCTGGGAAGAAGATGAAGTGCAGACTGCGGTTAAAAACATTGCCCGCACTAGTGATTGGAGCGAAAATTATATCGTGGATTTGTTTGACTGGCATCTGCATGTTAGCGAGCAGCTTCCGTGGTTCACGGGATCCGCGCAATGGATTTTTAAAGATTTCGGCACGCCGTTGCGCCCTGAAAATCCCATTCCTTATGTTAATGAAAAGGGATTAATGGATCGCGCCGGAAGGCCGAAAGACGCCTATTACGTTTTTAAAAGCTATTGGAACACCGACGATCCGTTTTGTTACATTGAATCACACACCTGGACGGATCGTTACGGGCCTAAAGGAAAAGCGCGGCAAGTTTGCGTTTACAGTAATTGCGGGCAGGTGGAATTGAAATGGAACGGCAAATCGTTGGGCATGCGTAAAAAAGATATTCGTAAATTTCCGGCCGAAAACTTGCATTGGCAGGTGCCGTTCGTTGAAGGGGAAAATCGTTTAATTGCCGTCGGTTTCAAAAACGGTAAACGGGTTGCCAGCGATACGCTATTGATTCATTATCGTTTTAGTCGGCCAAAGCCACCAGTGAAGTTAAAAGTGAACGCCCGGAAGGTTGGCGCGGCGCTTTTTCGCATCACGGTTTTGGCGGTGGATGCTAAAGGCAGAAGAAGTTTAAATTACAATAAGCGTGTCTATTTTAGCGCATTGCAGGGCGGTAAGCTGCAGGAAAATTTAGGCACTCCGGACGGCAGTTCGATTATTGAAATGTCCAACGGAAAAGCGCAGATTCTTTTTCGAAAATATCCCGATCAAAAAGCGGTTGTCGAAGTGCGTAATCAGGATTTTAAGGGAAGCTATTTGGTCTTGCTCCCTTGGCAGTAAACATTGACCGATTTTGAGCTTAAATAAATAAGGGCAATTTCTGTGAAAAGAAATTGCCCCCGTTTAAAAAATGGACTAAAAAAACCGTTTCAAAAATTAATCCCGAACACCACCTGCAAAATTTTGGCCGGTAGATTCTTCGAAACCGTGCCTTGATGGAACGGTGATGTCTGTTGATATTCGGGATAGGCCATGTAATAGCGCACGCCTAAATTAATAAACGTGTATCGAACGCCGCCGCCTATACCATAGGCAAAAGCCTTGCCCAAGCTCATCTCTTCCTTGTATTCCTTGAAGTCACCTTGAGTGATAGCATAATAGATATTCGGGTATTTTGAAAGTAACAATCCGCCCTGAATTAGACCGTAAATCGACAACATCGGTCCGAACGAGTGGGAGTGTGATATACCCGTCATAATCCATGTGGTGAAATAATTGTCCGCGGTTATTCCGTATTCCGAATGTTGATCTTGAAATGCGCCCGCTTTAAAACTATTATTGGTGAACGAAACCGATGAAATCCAATTAATATGGTATTTTGTGTATTGCACAAATTCTGCCATCAGCCCGATGCCATTATTGGCGAATCCGGCTTTTGATCCCTTTGTACTGGAAAATTCACCCTGACTCAACATTACGCCGCCGTACAGGCCGAACCGATGAGTCGGCGCTTTTTTCTTCGGTGGATTTTTAGCCAAAGTAACATCGAACAGTAAAAATACAATCATTAAGCTTAATGTCAGAATCTTTTTCATCTTACCTCCTTCGGATTAAAGCTACGCGTAAATTGCATAATTTTTTTCTAAAGATCAACCGAAAGAAATCATTTAAAGCGCGTTTGTTAATGTTTAACCGGGAAAATTCCAATTAAGTTCAATGGCAGAATTTTATTATTTGCGTGTTGTATCTTTCAATTTTTTGTCGCAATCTAAAGGAGAAATTCGAGCAAAAAATGCAGGAGGGCTAAAGAATGCGTATCGGATTCGTTAGTTCTTATCCGCCTGTGGAATGCGGCATCGCGACCTATTCCAAGTTTCTGACCGATGCCCTGCGCGATCTCCATCAGGATGTTTACGTGGTATCTCATGTCGGGGGCGTTGGCAATCAGGTTTTTCCCGTTTTTGACTATGAAGATGAAGACTTGGCGCATAAAGCTTTTTCAACCATGATTCGTTTTACTCCGGATGTGGTTCATATTCAGCATGAATTTGGCCTTTACGGGCGATTTTACGGAATGCAGATTATCCCGCTGATTCTACGTTTCAGATTGAGCGGAATACCGGTCGTTACAACTTTGCATACGGTTTACCGGGAAATGGAAGACGCCCATCGTATTTTACTAAAAAATATTATTGCCAATTCCAATGAAGTCATTGTCCACGAGCATTTCCAAAAAGAAGCGCTGCTGACTAATATCTCGGGGCTTTCGGAAGAGCATATTCATGTAATTGAACACGGCGCAAGAGAAGTGGAACCCGTTCCCAATGCCAAGCAAAAAATCGGCTTACCTGCCAATCGTAAAGTGATTTTGATGATCGGCTATTTTCGACCGAGCAAAAATTTCGAATTGATAATCCGTTTAATGCCGGAAATTATCAAACGCAACCCGGATGCTATTTTGGTTGTAGCCGGAAAAGTCCGGGGACAGGAATATCGGGACTATCGAACAAAGCTTTTTAAATTAATCGAAGAATCGCCGGTAAAGGATCACATTTTCGTTATTCGCGGTCAATTGGAGCAGGATGTGTTTGATACGATTTTATCCGCAGCCGATGTGGTCGTTCTGCCCTATAAAATAAATTCGCAAAGCGGCATTTTAGCCCATAGCTTATCTTTTGCGCGCCCGGTAGTTGTCAGTGAAAGCGGTTCGATGAAAGAAGTAATGAAACGTTCCGGCGCGGGCCTGGTTTCCAAGGACGAGAAAGACTACGTTCAAAACATTACCCGGATATTACAGGATGAAAAATTGGCCAAAAAATTTTCCGAAAATGCTAGGGAATATGTGAAAAATCAAATTTCATGGTCCATTTCGGCCAAAAAACATTTACAAATTTACCAAAGCCTGCTTGAAGAACCGATTTTGGAATCGCGTACGATTCGAGTGGAGTAGGGAGGTTACGCCATGGAAAAACATTTGCTCAAGCCGTTCAAGCGTTACGAAAAAAATCCCATTTTGAAACGTGAAGATATTCCGTACCCTTGTAATACGGTCTTTAATGCGGCGGCCGTTAAGTTTAAAGGAAAATATATTTTGCTTTTACGTGTGGAAGATTTAAGCGGTCACAGCCATTTAACGCTGGCCTATTCCGACGACGGCTACCATTTTGAAGTGGAAAACAAACCGTGGATCGTTCCGGCCAAAACAGGGCCGTTTGAAGTTTATGAGCGTTACGGAATCGAAGACCCGCGCATTACGCCGATTGACGGCAAATTTTACATCACTTACACGGCTTTTGGCCCGTACGGTCCGCGGGTCGGTATTGGCGTTACCGAAGATTTTGAACATTTCGAACGCATTGCTTTGGTGACCGAAGTAGACAATAAAGATGCGGTACTGTTCCCGGAAAAAATAAACGGCCGATACGTGATGATTGACAGGCCAGGTGGCTTTGGCGGGGCGCGCGGTGATATTTGGATTCAATTTTCACCGGATCTGATTCATTGGGCGAAGCGCAGGTATTGTTGC
>JALWEA010000264.1:0-3180 GCA_027039465.1 Calditrichia bacterium
CGATTGAATTATTTTGACATCAGTTGGGGAATGCCGACCAGCGAATCGTTTACCATTGCCGAAAAAAAATGGTTGGCCAAACATCGTGATCAAAAGGTGGATATTTTACCGGAAATCGAGAATGATTACGGATTAAAATTTGCGCTGATTCACAAGGACCTGAACAAAGCCAAGCAAATCATGCAGCATCCGGCGGTGCTTCAATTTATTAACGAATGTAAAAATTTATGTTATATTTTTCTTGGTAAAACCGGCATCATTTGCGAATTTAGCGCCGACAATCTGGCTGAAGCCTCAAAATTCGATTCCCTTGTAAAACGATTTGAACTTATTAAAAATTTAGGAGAAGCTTTTAAACAATGACCATTGAATCCATCCCTGACAATTTCAAGGCTGGTTACGTTGCCATTATCGGCCTGCCGAATGCAGGTAAATCGACTCTGTTAAATGCACTGCTTAATGTTAAACTTTCCATTATATCGGACAAGCCGCAAACCACTCGACGGCGTATTCCGGGTATTTTAAACAAAGAAAATTTTCAGGCGGTCTTTTTGGATACGCCGGGCATTTTAAAACCCAAATACCAATTGCAGGAGCACATGATGGAATATGTGCGCGCCTCCCTGAACGACGCTGATGTGCTTTTGCTGATTGTGGATTCCAAGAGCCGCCGGCACCCGGTGGATATCGATTTGAACGAATTAAATCCAAGCAAAAAGCCGGTTATTTTGCTTTTGAACAAAGTCGATTTGATTAACAAACAAGATCTGCTGCCGCTGATCGATTTGTACAAAGATTTTTATCCCTTCGAAGAAATTATTCCGATTTCCGCTTTAAATCGGGACGGTGTGGATAAAGTCGAAGCGGCCATTGAAGCGCGTTTGCCGTTCCATCCGCCGTTTTACCCGCCCGATATTTTAAGCGATCAGCCGGAACGTTTTTTTGTGGCTGAAATCATTCGCGAAAAAATATTCGAAAAATTTTATCAGGAAATTCCCTATTCCACGGAAGTGGTGGTGGAAGAATTTAAGGAACGACCCGGGAAAAAGGATTATATTTATGCCATTATTTACGTGGAACGCAATTCACAAAAGGGCATTATCATCGGGAAAAAAGGGGAAGCTTTGAAAAAAATCGGTGAAACGGCCCGTAAGGAAATCGAAGAATTTTTAGGTCGGCCGGTGTTTTTGGAACTGCGGGTGAAAGTCAATGAGAAATGGCGCTATGACGAGCGCAAATTAAAACGCCTGGGCTATTGAAAGGTAAAATTCAGTTAAATTAATTGGCTAAAAAATGGGATCATTTGCAATGAGCTTACGCTTTTTTGCCAATGTTTAGACAGTACACTTATTGCATTTGTTCAAATTATCGATTGCCCTGCTTGATGTATTTTCGCTACCGGATTAAGAGAGAATTTAAAAAAGTCGTACGAGCAGTCTCAGGAAATTTGGTACTTTTTCAATTTCGAGATCAGCGTACTGCGGTTCATATTCAACATTTTGGCAGTCTGGACTTGATTGAATTTATTCTTTTCGAGCGCTTTTAAAATTAAATTCTTTTCATAATCTTCAACCAATTGATTGAATCCCTTGGAAAAATCAATTTCATCGCTAAAGGCATCGCCCACGTAATGGCGTACGTTTTCAGGCAAATCTTCCACATCGATCGTATCTTTTTTGCTCAGTACAATAATGCGTTCCACCAGGTTTTCCAATTCGCGAATGTTGCCGGGATAATCGTAGCTTTCCAACACACGCATGGCTTCCGGTGAAATTTCACGGATGTGTTTACCGTAGATCTTATTGAATTTTTCGATAAAGTGATAGGTCAAATATTTAATATCATCACGACGCTCACGCAGGGGCGGTACATGCACGGGGATGACATTTAAGCGATAGTACAAATCCTGCCTGAAGGTACCTTCTTTAATAGCTTTTTTCAGATCTTTATTGGTGGCCGCAATAATGCGAACATCCACTTTAATGGTTTCTGTGCCGCCGACTCGTTCGAATTCCCCTTCCTGCAAAACACGAAGCAATTTTAATTGCATGTTCAGGGAAATGTCGCCGATTTCATCCAGGAACAAGGTACCGCCGTTAGCCATTTCGAAACGGCCGATTTTATCGCGGATGGCTCCGGTAAAGGCGCCGCGCACATGGCCGAACAATTCGCTTTCCAGCAGGCTTTCGGCCAGCACACCGCAATTCACTTTTACAAACGGACGTTTGGCGCGCGGGCTGTTGTAGTGAATGGCGTTGGCGATCAGCTCTTTGCCCACGCCGCTTTCGCCTTCGATTAAAACGGTTGTATTCGTAGCGGCCACATCTTTTACCAGTTCAAACAATTGGCGGATTTTTTCCGTCTTACCGACCATGTTGGTAAAATCGTAGGTTTGCTTCAGTTTGCTTAGCAGATATTCGTTCTCTTTGATTAATGAACTCAACTGCGTGATGCGCTCTACTTTGGCCAGAATTTCATCAAGGCGGATGGGCTTTAAAATATAATCTTTGGCGCCCATTTTCATGGCATCAACCGCTGTTTCAATCGTGCCGTGGGCGGTTACCATGATCACGGGAATATGCGGATATTCTTTGGTGAGAATACGCAGCAATTCCATGCCGTCCATTTCGGGCATGCGGATGTCCGTTAGAACAATATCCGGTTCCTGTTGTTTAATCACGCTTAAAGCATCCAAACCGTTGGTGGCTGTAATCGGTATGTAACCTTTGGTTTCAAAAACTTCTTTCATTAAGTCAAGCGCATCCTGCTCATCATCCACAATTAAAATTCTGGATTTCATTAAGCCCCCTGAAAGTGTTACGTACTGGTAAAACTCAATGTCAAAATCAAGGATGATTTATCCTCGATTAATTCGTGACGGATTTGGTACTCATCCAAAATAAAACGAATAATGGTTAATTCAAGGGCAAATTTCATTTTGCCCGTCTCTTTAAATTGCAAACTGTTTTTTAACAAATATTGATCTAAGGCTTCCGTGTAATGCTCTATGGTTATTTGAGCCACGATCTGTTCACGGCCATCCTTTGCCGGCTTTTGCGATCGGGTTGCAAGAATAATTTGTGACTTTGCAGGCGTTAAATTTAATATAAGATCAATAATCATATTAAACAAGAGTTCGATGTGCGCCACCTGTCCGTAAATGGCCGGCAAGTTTTTGGC
>JALWEA010000264.1:3190-3833 GCA_027039465.1 Calditrichia bacterium
CAAATCGCGTTTAATGGAAGTAAAGGAAACCAATCGTGCCACGACTTCATTAATGCGGTGAATCTGCCGTTCAATCATCTCCAGGTGACGTTTGTCCTGCTCGCTTAAATGGGAGCTGGTTTGGAATAACTGCAAGCGCCCCCAGATAACATTAAGCGGGTTTAACAGCTCGTTGGCCAAAGAATCGGCAAAGGCATTGAGCACCGTTTCCGAAGAAAGAGTAGGATCGGTGCTAATATTGGCTAGGCAAGCGCCATGGATAATAAAGTAGTCATGCCCGTTTTTAACCGCTCTGACCGAAACGGGAAAAGTGAATTCTTTGTAATTGCTGTCCACAAGCTCCAACTGCATTTTTAAGGCGCTGTCCCGCAATGAATGGAATTTGTTGATCACATAATTCCAAACCTTTTTACCTTCTTTCAGGAAATCGGCAAAGTTTAAATTCGATTCTTCATCCGAATTGACCTTTAAAATCTCCTGAGCCGTACGGTTCAAAAATAAAATATCCGAATTTTCATCGACAATAGCCGTGAACAAATGGTTATCGTACAGAGCGGTTTTGATTAAATTCCAATAGGCAAGATTGGAAACCTGCCGGTTGCTGAATTCCGAATAAAAATGGCTGATTACAAACGGTAAGCGT